>DASZMG010000121.1:0-23835 GCA_035551975.1 Candidatus Acidiferrales bacterium
GCTGAACTTGGGGCTTCGCTGGGATTTCGCCACGCCGCTGTATGATCGCGACAACAATTACTCGAACTTCGATCCCGCCACCAACACCATGGTTCATGCCACCGGCGGCAGCTTGTACAACCGGAGTCTGGTGCATCCGAATTACCACGACTTTGGTCCGCGCCTCGGACTCGCCTACAGCATCGACAGCAAGACAGTAGTGCGCAGCGGATACGGCATCAGCTATACGTTCTTCAACCGGCCCGGCAGCGCGGAAGAGGGGATCAACGCGCCGGAAGCTCTGTTCGGAGTCATCAATCAGACTCTCTCCACCCCGGGATTTCTGACCACCCAGCAAAGCTTTACCACCGGTATCGCCAATCCTTCCAGTTTTAATCCCATCAACTCCAATGTGGCCTACATTCCGGCGAACAGTCCGTGGCCTTATATACAGAACTGGTTTCTGTCCGTGCAGCGGGAATTGCCGGAGGGAACGGTGGTGGAAGTGGCCTACAACGGCAACCACAGTCTCGACCTGCCTATACTTGGCGATTACAACCAGGCAGTCCCAAATGCTCCCGGCGGCACGCTCGGCGTTCCAGCACGACGTCCAATTCCTTCCTTCGGCCCTATCACCTGGGTCGATCCCGTGGGCAATAACAACTACAACGGGCTTTCTGTGCGCATCGAGCACCGCTTTACCGACGGGCTTTATTTCTTGAATTCCTTCACCTGGGGCCGTGCATTGGGCGATTCCGAGCAGGCTCTTGAGTATTTCGCCGGTAACTACGAGGCCAACCCTCAAAATATCCACAATTTGAAAGCTGAATATGGGCCGTCAAGCTTCGACGTGACCCTGAATGACGTCACCAGCGTCGTTTATCAGCTTCCGTTCGGTAAAGGTCGCAAATACGGCTCGGGTGTGCGCGCGTGGGAAGACGCGGTCATCGGCGGCTGGGAGTTCAACACCATCAACACCTGGCACACCGGATTGCCGCTGAACGTTTTCTACGTTCCCAACACCGCGCAGGATGTCACCGGCCTTTCAAACGATTATCGTGGACAGGCGTTTCAACGTCCCAATGTGACCGGTGCTTCCGTCAACCAGAGCACCTCGGCGATGCTGAACAATTATTTTGCAGGCTTTGCATTTCAGAATCCGCCCGCGAATGCTCCGTTCGGGGATCTGGGCCGCAACGCTTTCCGCACGCTCAACTTCGAGCAATGGGATTTTTCGGCGATCAAGTACTTCACCATTCACGAGGATATCAAGCTGCAGTTCCGCGGCGAGTTTTTCAATTTCCTGAATCAGACCAACTTCGGCATACCGGACACACGGATCACCGATTCGAACTTCGGTCAAATTCGCAGCACGTATCCAGCAAGACAGGTGCAGCTAGCGTTGAAGCTGCTGTTCTAGAATAAGACCGATGAAAACTTACCGGGCTTTCGCCGCTCTCGTCCTGATTTGGCTGGCTCTCGCGAATCAGGCGGGAGCCGCGCCCGTTTTGATGATCTCCATCGACGGCCTGAGTCCCGAATACGTGCTCAAGGCGGACGCGCACGGATTGAAACTTCCCACGCTGCGACGATTTCTTACCGAGGGCGCATATTCCGAAGGCGTCATCGGCGTTGTGCCCACGGTTACCTATCCCAGCCACACCACACTGGTCACTGGCGTGTGGCCCGTCGAGCACGGCATTTTAGCGAACGTCACATTTAACCCGGGGCTGGCGGTCGAATCCTGGTATTGGTACGCCGAGGATATTCGCGTGCCAACGCTGTGGGACGTAGCGCAGCAAGCCAGAATGGTCACGGCGAGCGTGAGCTGGCCCGTAACGGTAGGCGCGAAGTCGGTGAAGTATTTAATCCCCGAATATTGGCGCGTGCGCACGCCGAACGATCACAAGCTGATGGAGGCGATTTCGCGCCCCGACGGAATGTTGGCCGAAATGGAAGAGCGGCTCGGCCCTTACATCGAGTCGACCGATCAAGGCGTGCCGGGCGACCGGATTCGAACGAAATTTTCTCTGGATATTATTTCGCGCCAAAAGCCCGGATTCATGACCATTCACCTGGCGGCGCTCGATCATCTGGAGCATGAAACCGGGCCATTCAGTAAGGAGAGCGACGAAACGGCGGAAGCCATCGACGAGATGGTCGGACAACTTACGAAGGCCGCTCTCGCCAACGATCCGTCGACGACTATCGTGGTGGTCTCCGACCACGGTTTCCTTCCCGTGAGCCAGCACATCAATCTGATGGTGCCGTTCGTGAAGGAAGGGCTGATCCGCATAAAAGACGCCACCGCATCCGCTGCGCCGCGAATTACGTCGTGGGACGCTGCATTTTGGGGCGCGGGAGGATCGGCTGCAGTGGTGTTACGCGATCCGAGCGACGCCGCAGTGAAAGCTCACGTTAGGAATTTGCTGACGAAAATGAAGGGCGATCCGCAATACCAGATCGCGCGCGTCATCGAGCAGCCGGAACTCGCGAAAATGGGTGGATTTCCCGATGCTGCGTTTCTGGTCGAGATGAATCCAGGCGCCGAGCCGGGGTACAGCCTGGTGGGAGAGACTTCCACACCGGCGCCCGGAACCGGCACGCACGGATATTTGCCGGATCGCCCGGAGATGCGCGCGTCGTTTTTTGTGATGGGCCAGAAGATCGCGGCCGGGCGAGATGTCGGCGTGATCGACATGCGCCAAGTTGCGCCAACGGTCGCTGGCATTTTAGGCGTCAGTTTGCCCACCGCAAAAGCCGCAAAGCTCTCCGTCTGGCAATAGGGAACAGATAGTCTCGGAGGAAATTTCAGAGCGCTGCTTTTACAGGTCCAGGCCGAGCTGTAGCCGCGCGGCTTCGGACATGCGCGCGGGTCCCCAGGGCGGATCGAGCACCACTTCCACGTTGACTTCGCGAACGGTCGGGAGCTTGGCTAACTTGGCCTCAACATCGGACTTGAGCACGTTGCCCATGCCGCATCCGGGCGCAGTAAGAGTCATTTCGATATCGATGCGGTGCGCACCCTGTTCGAGGTCCTTGATCTGGCAGGAATAGATCAGGCCCAGGTCCGCGATGTTCACCGGAATTTCCGGGTCGTACACGGTCTTCAGTTGATCCCACACCATCTTTTCGTTGAAAGACTCGCTCGCTTGCGGCGCGGCTGCTTGGGCCGCCGCGGGCTCATCAGATAATCCAAGTGCGTCAGCATCTTTCGCGTCGATGCGATACATCAAGCCATAATCGCTATAGACGGTGTAGGTGGTGCCGAGATTCTGCATCACGCGCACCACGGTACCAGCGGGCAGCTTGTTGTTGACGCCGCTGGGCACTTCGACCACGTCGGTCTCGCGGCTCAGGGTGATGGGCTGGTTGGTGATGGGCATGGAATTTCGCCTATTCGGTTGAGATCGCTTGCTGCTTGCCTTCGAGCGCCGCTTGTAGCGTATGCCAGGCCAGCGTGGCGCATTTCACGCGCACCGGGAATTCCGACACGCCGGAGAACACCGTGAGCTTGCCGAGATCGGGCTGGTCGCCGTGCGTATGCCCTGTGACCATTTCGTGGAAGCGGCCAAAAATCTCTTCGGCCTCCGCCTTGGATTTGCCTTTTACGCTTTGCGTCATCATCGACGCGGAAGCCTTGGAAATTGCGCAGCCGGAGCCCTGAAAACTGATGTCGCGGATCGAGTCGCCGTCCAGATCCAGATAGACAGTGAACCGGTCGCCGCACAGCGGATTAAAGCCCTCGGCCTTGTGATTGGCAGTGGCCAGCTCGCGGAAATTGCGCGGCGCTTTGCTGTGCTCAAGAATCACATCCTGATACAGATCGCGCAGGTCAGCCATCAGGCAAACACCTCGCGCACTTTTTCGATGCCCGCGGCGAGCGCGTCAATTTCTTCGCGCGTGTTGTAAAGGCCCAGCGAAGCGCGCGCGGTGGCTGGAATGTCGAACCGCTGCATCACCGGTTGTGAACAGTGGTGCCCCGTGCGGATGGCAATACCTTCCTGGTCGAGAATGGTGCCGATGTCGTGCGGATGAATCCCTTCGATCACGAAAGACAGCACGCCGGCTTTTTCCTTGGCCGTGCCGACCAGGCGCACGCCCGGAATCGCCGAAACCTTTTCCGTGGCGTAAGCGAGCAAGTCGTGTTCGTGCGCGGCGATTCGATCGATGCCGAGGCTCTCGACATAACGGATCGCAGCGCCCAAGCCAATGGCGCCGCAGATATCTGGGGTGCCCGCTTCGAATTTAAAGGGTAGCTTGTTGAACAGCGTCTTCTCGAACGTCACCGATGCGATCATGTCTCCGCCGCCCTGATAGGGTGGCATGGCATCGAGCAGCGCCGCTTTGCCATAAAGCACGCCGATTCCGGTGGGGCCATACACTTTGTGGCCGGAGAAAGCGTAAAAATCGCAGTCGAGCGCCTGCACATCCACTTTCAAGTGCGGGATGGCCTGCGCGCCGTCAACCAGTACCGGAATGTTCTGCGCGTGCGCCAATTCGATCATCTGCCGCAGCGGGGTGATCGATCCAAGCGCGTTCGACACGTGCGTTACCGCGACAATCTTTGTCTTTGGCCCCAGCAGATTCGCGTATTCGTCCAGCACAAGCTCGCCCGCATCATTGATCGGAGCGACGCGCAGCTTGGCGCCCTTTTCGTCGCACAGAAATTGCCAGGGCACGATGTTCGAATGGTGCTCCATCGCGGTGATAAGCACTTCGTCGCCGGCGCCAATGTGTGCGCGGCCATAGCTTTGCGCCACCAGGTTGATAGCTTCGGTGGCGCCGCGCACGAAAATGATTTCCTTCGAATCCGCCGCGTTGATGAAATGCTGGATAGTAGCGCGCGCTTCGTCGTGCTCTTCGGTGGCGTGCTCGGAAAGAAAATGGACGCCGCGATGAATGTTGGCATTGTCGCGTTCGTAATAGCGCGTAATAGTGTTGATCACGGCCTGCGGCTTTTGCGTGGTCGCGGCGTTATCGAGGTACACCAGCGGTTTGCCGCGAATCTTCTGCCGCAGAATGGGGAAGTCTCCGCGGATTTTCTCCACATCGTAGCCGGACGTGCTCTGCGCCTCGGGCGCCTGGACCGGCGCTGATGCATTACCGTTGCGTGGCGGCGCTGTACGCGCGGACGCAGTCCGTTTCTTGGCCGCCGTACTCATCCCACTTCCTCGACGTGCCGTTCGATATCGCTTCGATGAGAAGCGCGATTAAATCCGGCGGACGATTTCGCCAGCGTCACCAGATGCGCGTGAATGAGTGACTCGACATGCTGACGCGCCGGGCCTTCCTTCATGCGATCGAGGCATTCGCTGGCAAAAGCCATCAGCAGCAGGCGCCGCGCGGAAACTTCATCGATGCCGCGGGAGCGCAAATAAAACAGCGCGTTTTCTTCGAGCTGGCCGATGGTTGCGCCGTGGGTGCACTTCACGTCGTCCGCGTAGATTTCAAGCTGCGGTTTCGTGTCAATCTGCGCCTGGTCGGAAAGCAGCAAGTTCCGATTGGTCTGCTTCGCGTCGGTTTTCTGCGCGTCTTTGTGGACGACGATGCGGCCATGAAACACGCCGTGCGAGCTGCCGTCAAGAATGCCGTTATAGAACTGCCGGCTGCCGCAATGAGGCTGCGCGTGCTCCACCAGCATGTAATTGTCGAGATGCTGCCGTCCGTTGCCGATGAACAGCCCATTGATGAGGCATTCGCCGCCTTCGCCCGCAAGCACCGGATGCACGTTGTTGCGCACGATCGCGCCGCCAATCAGCACCGAGTGCGACGCGATATTCGCATGCCGCCCCTGCTGAATGCGTAGCGTCGATACGTTGAAAGCTTGCGTGTCCTCGCGCTCGATCATGTAGTGCGACACCGCCGCGTTGTTGCCCGCGATAAGTTCCGTTGCCGTGTTGCAGAAGGCCGGAGCGCCGCCCAGCGAAACATATTCCTCAACCACCGTCGCCTGCGCATTGTCTTCCGCGACGATCAGATTGCGCGGATGGCTCATTTCCGGCGCGTCGTGCGCGGTGGAAATGAATAGCAGATGGATCGGATCTTCCAGCACCACGCCCTTGGCAATGTGTACGAAAGCTCCGTCTTCGAGAAATGCCGTGTTGAGCGCAGCAAAAGCGTCGCGCTGCGTATTTAGGTAACGGCCGAGATACGGTTCAAGCGCTTGCGGCTCGCTTGCGAGCAGGGAAGCCAGGCTCGCGACGCGAACTCCCTTTACAGAGGGTGCCGGTGAAGAGAGCGCGGAAGCGAAGCGGCCGTCGACAAACACCAGTTGGCAAGCCGCGCCGGCCAGTCGATAGGCATCGATCTGTTGCGAAGTGGGCAGCCGATGCCCGTTGCGGCTGAGTTGAAAATTCGTCTGTGTGATCGGTGCGACACTGGTGAATCGCCAGTCTTCGTCACGTGTGGTCGGGAAGCCGGCGGCGCGGAAGCGGTCGAATCCGGTTTGGCGCAGGTTCTGCAGCCACGAAGGCGCGCGCTGCCCGGACTTCGCAAGCTGCCCGAACGTATCGGTGTAGTTTTGCAGGGCCTGAGTTGCGGTTGCCACTATGCGTTCCTCGTTCGAATAATCTTCATGGTTCGTTCGCTATTACGCTGGTGCTCCGGCGGTAAACGCGCCGGCTTCGGACGTTCCGTAACCTTTTTCCTCGAGTTCCAGCGCCAGTTCTGGGCCGCCAGAACGCTCGATGCGCCCATCGCGCAGCACGTGCACGAAATCTGGCACGATGTAGTTCAGCAGCCGCTGGTAATGTGTCACCACTAGAAACGCGCGATCCTTGTTGCGCATGGCGTTCACGCCTTGCGCAACGATGCGCAACGCGTCGATGTCCAGCCCGGAGTCTGTCTCATCAAGAATGGCCAGCTTCGGTTGCAGCACGGCCATCTGCAGAATCTCGTTGCGCTTCTTCTCACCGCCGGAGAAGGACTCGTTCACCGAACGATTCATGAGAGCTTCGTTCATGTCGAGAAGCTTCAGCTTTTCGCGCATCAGCGGCAGAAAGTCCATGGCGTCCATTTCATCTTCGCCGCGGTATTTGCGAATGGCATTCAGCGCCGAGCGCAGAAAATAGGCATTGCTGATCCCGGGAATCTCCACGGGATACTGAAACGCTAGAAAAAGCCCTTCGCAGGCGGCCTCCTCGGCCTTCATGTCCAGCAGTTTCTTGCCATTAAACAACACTTCCCCGCCGGTAACTTCGTACGCTTCTCGCCGCGCCAGAACTCCGGCCAGAGTGCTTTTGCCTGACCCGTTCGGTCCCATGATGGAGTGCACTTCGCCCGGGTTGATCGTGAGATTGATGCCCTTGAGAATCTCGCGTTCGTCCACCCGCGCCTTCAGATTTTTGATTTCGAGCAAGCTCATCGTTTTTATGTCCGTGTATGAATTTCCGGCTCAGATTTTCTGCAGAAACTTATCCGACGCTTCCTTCCAGGCTCACGCTCAGCAGCTTTTGCGCTTCCACCGCGAATTCCATGGGAAGTTCGCGGAACACTCGTTTGCAGAAGCCGTTGACGATCATGGAGACGGCGTCCTCGGCTTTGAGTCCGCGCTGGCGCAGATAGAAAAGCTGGTCCTCGCCGATCTTTGACGTGGAAGCTTCGTGCTCCATGCGCGCCGAGGAATTCTTAACTTCGATATAAGGAAACGTGTGCGCGCCGCACTTGTCCCCGATCAGCAGGGAATCGCACTGCGTGTAGTTCCTCGCGTCCGCCGCATCCTTCAGGATTTTCACCTGCCCGCGATAGGTATTCTGTCCGTGTCCCGCCGAAATACCCTTCGACACGATGGTGCTTCGCGTGTTCTTGCCGAGGTGGATCATCTTTGTACCGGTATCCGCCTGCTGGTAGTTATTCGTCAGCGCGACCGAATAAAATTCGCCGATGGAATTGTCGCCCTGCAAAATGCAGCTCGGATATTTCCAGGTGATGGCCGACCCGGTTTCAACTTGCGTCCAGGAGATTTTTGAGTTTTTCCCGCGGCAATTCCCGCGCTTAGTCACGAAGTTGTAGATCCCGCCCTTGCCGTTCTTGTCGCCGGGATACCAGTTCTGCACCGTCGAATACTTAATCTGCGCGTCGTCCAGCGCCACCAGTTCGACCACCGCCGCATGCAGTTGGTTTTCGTCGCGAATGGGAGCGGTGCAGCCTTCGAGGTAGCTTACGTAAGCGCCTTCGTCGGCTACGATCAAAGTGCGCTCGAATTGACCCGTTTCCGCGGCATTGATGCGGAAATAGGTCGAAAGCTCCATCGGGCACCGGACGCCCTTGGGAATGTAAACGAACGACCCGTCGCTAAACACCGCCGAATTCAGCGTCGCAAAAAAGTTGTCGGTGTAAGGAACAACCGAGCCCAGATATTTCTTAATCAGATCGGGATGCTTTTGCACCGCTTCAGTAAACGGGCAGAAAATCACGCCCGCTTCCGCCAGCTTGGCTTTAAACGTAGTGGCCACCGACACGCTGTCGAAAACCGCGTCCACTGCGACGCCCGCCAGCATTTTCTGCTCTTCCAGCGGGATGCCCAGCTTTTCGTAGGTGTTGCGGATTTCCGGGTCGAGCTCGTCCAGGCTCTTCAGATTCGGCTTCTGCTTCGGCGCGGAGTAGTAGCTGATGTTCTGGTAGTCGATTGGCGGATACTTGATGTTCGCCCACTTCGGCTCGGCGTGCGATTGCTCCAGGGTGAGCCAATGGCGAAACGCCTTCAATCGCCACTGCAGCATGAAATCGGGCTCGTTTTTCTTGGCCGAGATGAAGCGGATGATCTCCTCATTCAGGCCCTTGGGCGCGCGGTCCTCGTTAATGTCGGTGACGAAGCCCCACTTGTATTCCTGCTGCGCTAATTCTCGAATCGTGTCGGTATTCGAACTCATTGGATACTCCCCGAAGCGATGGTCGGTACGATGCGGCCACGCGAATCTTTGATACTGATCAGGTGCATGGGCTGAACCAGGTCGGCCAGAGTGATTTTCTCGAGCACTCCGCGCACAGCCTGGTTGATCATGCGTTGGTTGCTCTTGATCGGGCAGCTCAGCTCCAGATTGCACATCCCGGAAACGTCTGTGCTGCATTCGGTTAGGGCCATCGGCCCTTCAATCGCCGAAATGATGTCGATTACGGAAATTGCATGCGGCTGCTTGGCCAGCATGTAACCGCCCTTGATGCCCCGGTGCGAAATCAGCAGGCCGCTTTGCAGCAGCTCTTTGAGAAGCTTGCTAACGGTGGAAAAAGGCAGCTTCGATTCAGCCGCGAGATCCCGCGCGGTTCGCTGGGCTCCTTCGCTCGCAGTAATGCAAGTCATCAGCACGAGCCCGTAATCGGTTAATTTCCCTAGCTTTACCATTGCCTGTCGTTTGTAAAAACTGTGTAACGATATAGCACTGTTTCAGTCCAGTATTGAGTTTACCAATCGCGCCCACAAGATGCAAGCCTGAAGCGCAGTCGCTAAACGCGATGAAAAGTGGGAGATGGATTTACAGACCGGGAATTCGGCTGGAGGCTTACAAAGAGAACTGCGGCACACTACTCGCTTCGGAGATCCACCGGACCCTTTCATTTTCCAGGCAGAAAGGTTGAACGAGAGAGTCGTTCGTTTCGGGGAACTTGGCGCCGCGACGCGGCTGCTGTACGAATTGCCGGGCGGTCCATTTCAATGCGTAGAGGGCGGCTTGGCCGGTATCCTCTACTACGCGTTCGCCGAAGAAAAGAACGGCGCTCCCTTCCATTTTTTGCAATGTAAGTAGGGAGGTTCGATAGAGCACCAACAGCGAGTCGTACCAGTTCACGCTGATCTTGCGGATGCCGGCAACGGTGCGCACAATCAAGGCGCGAGGCTCGTCTGCACTCTGATAAATTTCCGCAACAATTTCATTGGATTTCAGCACGAGGATGGTCGGAAGCACCGGCGCGCCCGGTTGGGCCTCTTTGGCGCGCAGCATTCCGCGCATCACATCCCAAAGCTTTGCGTCACCATCTATTTCGATGTCGTTGATTCCGATCGCAGCGGTCGCCATTTACTGGCCTCAATATCCCCAGTCTAGCGCCAGCGGCACTTGGTCGAGGGTCGCTCAGAAAACGGGGTTGCGAATCCGCTATGGTCAACTAAGACACTCGGATTGCCACCTGTCAGTTTCCACAATGACACAGCATTGTCGTGCGGAAAATCGGTTTCTGCTGCAAAATCCCCTGAAAAGGCCTGTATTTATGGGCAAAACCCGTCCGACGTCGCTCCTTTCCCCGCTTGAAATAGCCGGACCGGCTCAGCTGTCGGTAAAGAGTTGCGAGCGCGGCTGGCCTTTCGCCAACGGAAGCGGGTCTCGCGATTCGCTAAAGTCGCTGGTCCAGTGCCACAAGGCAATTTCCGGCATGTCCTCAAAGTGCTCTCGAATGTAGGCATGATGCTCGAACAGCTTGCGATTCATCATGTCGACAATGTCGGTACGTTTGGAGCGAATGCGCGGTATGTACTTCAGCGCGTCCATCACCAGGTGATAGCGGCTGATTTTATTGCGGACCACCATATCAAACGGGGTGGTTGTGGAACCGCGATCGAGGAATCCGCGAACGTGAAACCGCGCTTCGTTCGGTCGTCCGTGAATCATGCTGTGGATGGCCCAGCGATACCCGTGATACGCGAAGATTACCGGAGCGGAATCGGTGAAAAGAGCTTCGAAGGAGAGCGCGTCCATGCCATGCGGGTGCTCATCCGGACTCATCAGAACGGTGAGATCCACCACGTTAATGACTCGCACTTTAATTTCCGGAACATACTTCTGCAGCAGCCAGGAAGCGGCGACGGTTTCCAGCGTAGGTACGTCGCCGACGCAAGCCAGAATCACGTCCGGCTCGCTGCCGTCATCGTTGCTGGCGAAAGCCCAGCGCGATGCCCCGCGCGAGCAGTGCTCGATGGCCTCCTGCATGTTCAGCCATTGAAGCTGCTCCTGCTTGCCGCAGGTGACTAGATTGATGTAGTTCCGCGTGCGCAGGCAGTGGTCGAAAGTGCTGAGTAGCGTATTCGCGTCGGGCGGGTAGTAGATGCGAATAATGGTGCTCCGCCGCGCGAGAGCGTTGTCGACAAAACCGGGGGCCTGATGGCTAAAGCCGTTGTGATCGTTCCGCCAGGCATGGCTGGTGAGAAAAATATTGAGCGAAGCGATCGGCCGCCGCCAGGGCAACTCCTCGCACTGCTCCAGCCATTTGCCATGCTGTGTGATCATCGAATCAACTACCTGCGCAAAGCCTTCATAGGTAGCCCATACGCCGTGCCGCCCGGTGAGTAGATAGCCTTCCAACCATCCTTCGCAGCAATGTTCGCTGAGCACTTCGAGAACCCGGCCATTGGCGCTCACATGGTCGTCGATGGGAATCGATTCGCCGACAAGGCAGCGGTCGGTTGTTTCAAATACAGCATTGAGCCGGTTCGAGTTGGTTTCGTCCGGACAAAAGAGCCGGAAATTCTCAGGATTGCACTTGATCACGTCGCGGAAAAACTCGCCGAGCTTTCGCGGCGGTTCGGCAATCACGGTTCCGGGCGCGGGGACCTCCAGCCCGTAGTTGACGAAATCGGGAAGCGACAATGCATTCAGCACCCGCCCACCGTTGGCGGCGGGAATTGCCCCCATGCGCAGATTGTTGCTAGGAGCCAGTTCCTGGAGTTCCTGGATCAGTTTTCCATCGGAATCGAAGAGTTTTTCGGGGTGATAGCTCTTCATCCAGGCTTCCAGCAGCTTCAGGTGGTGTGGATTCTCGCGGACCGTCGCCAGCGGCACCTGGTGCGCGCGAAACGTGCCCTCGATGGGGATGCCATCGACTTCCTTGGGACCTGTCCAGCCTTTTGGCGAGCGAAGAATAATCATGGGCCAGGTTGGAGGGCCGGAGGGTTGTCCATCCATAAGCGGAGCATCGCCGTTGTTGCGAACGCTGGCTTGAATGGCGCGAATTTCCGTATAGCAAGTATCCAGCACTCCGGCGAATTGCTGGTGCATCGCCGCGGGATCGTCACCTTCGACGAAATGCGGTTTGTATCCGTGCCCGGCATACAGTTTGGCCAGTTCTTCATCTCTCGTGCGCGCCTCGACCGTGGGCCCGGAAATCTTGTAGCCGTTCAGATGCAGGATTGGCAGCACGGCGCCATCGCGCCTGGGGTTGAGGAACCGATTTGATTTCCAGCTTCCTTCCAGCGCCGCCGTTTCTGCTTCTCCGTCACCGATGACGCAGGCAACGATTAGATATGGACTATCAAAAGCCGCGCCGAACGCATGCAGCAACGAATAACCCAGCTCGCCGCCTTCGTGAATCGAATTAGGAAGATGCGGCCCGCAATGGCTTGGAACTCCTCCGGGCGTGGAGAATTCGCGGAACAGTTGGCGAATCCCCGGAGCGTCCTGCGTTACTTCCGAGTGGACCGCCGAATAGGTGCCTTCCAGATAGCAATTCGCGTTCAGCGCGGGCCCGCCGTGGCCTGGTCCGGCGATATACAAGAAACTCGCGCCCGTATTTTGAATCAGCCGGTTCAAATGCACGTAAATAAAGCTCAGCCCGGGAGACGTGCCCCAGTGGCCGAGTAAACGGGGCTTGATGTGCTCGACGCGAAGAGGCTCGCGTAATAGCGCATTTTCCTGAAGATAAATCTGCCCGATGGTGAGGTAATTGGCGGCCTGCCAATAGCGATTCATGCGATCCAGCAGTTCGGGCGCTAGCGGGCCGGCCACCGGCACTGGAAGCGTCTTGGGCGGTACCGCAGACTCAACGACAGTGGACAATTCCGGATCGAAGACAAACATGGGAACCTCGGTAGGGCTGAATTAGGACCGGCCGATTTGCCTGAGAACGTGCCGGACAATTGTGAGATCTTCGTTGGTTTCGATGACGCGAACCTTCACGCGGCTGGAGGCGCTTGAGATTACGTTTTCGTTGCGTTGGTTGCGTTGTGGGTCGAGCTGAATCCCCAGAAATTCCAATCCTTCGCAGATCTTTCCGCGCACCGGCGCCGCTTTCTCTCCGATGCCTCCGGTGAACACAACCACATCCACTCCTCCGAGCGCCGCCGCGTATGCGCCCAGATATTTCTTCACACGGTAACAGAATAGCTCCACTGCTTCGGCCGCGCGTTCGTCCCGCGAAGATTTTTCGAGCAGATCGCGCATGTCTTCGCTCGAGCCGGAAACCCCCAGCAGCCCGGAATGCTTGTTCAGGCACTCGTCGAGATCCGCAGCGGCCATTTTACCGTGTTGCAGCAGATAAAGGAGCGCACCCGGATCGACATCGCCGGAGCGGGTGCCCATAACCAGCCCTTCCAGGGGAGTAAATCCCATGGAGGTGTCCACACTCTCGCCGTTTCGCACTGCAACCATGCTCGCGCCATTGCCCAGATGCGCGATGATCACGCGACCTTCAGCGAGGGCGCCGTCCAAGCTGCGAAGTTCGCCAAGGATATATTCGTAAGAGAGCCCGTGAAAACCGAATCGCATCACACCTTCTTCGAAAAAGCGACGCGGCAGCGCGTACATGCGCGCCACCTTCGGCATGGATCGGTGAAACGCCGTGTCGAAGCAGCCGATCTGCGGGACATCAGGCAGCTTCTTCGTCACAAACCGGATTACGGCAAGAGCTGCCGGCAGATGATCGGGATCGAGCGGAGTTAGTTTTTCAAGCTCGGCAAGCACCTGTGCTGTGATCTTTACCGGTTCTTGAAATTGAACTCCGCCGTGAACCAACCGGTGACCCGCAGCCAGCAGGTTTCCGAGGAACTTGTGCGATTCGAGCCAGCTGAATACGAGCTGCAGCGTAGCTTCCGAGTCGCCCCTGGGCGGAGAAGATTCCAGCAGCGTTTCGCCAGCGCTGTCCTTAATTGTAATTTGAGTGCCGGCAAAGTCGATCCGGTCGATCTTGATCGACAGTACCGGCTCAACGGCGCGACTCACATCATAGAGCGCCGCTTTGAGCGTGGCCGACCCGCGGTTCAAGGTGAGGATGCGGCCTGAAGCGGGGGCGCTCACACATTCATCCTAGCAGAAGGCGGGAGTTGAAAAGGCTCACCAGCCGCGTGAATTTTTCGTTACTTAGGCTTTTCCGATGACGTGGCTGCGGAGGCCTTCGATTCCAGCGAACCGCCTACCGCACCCAGGTCCTGGTTCTTGCCTTCCGGGCTGTCGAGGTAATGCACAATCAGTGCGACGCGCCGGTTTGAGGGATCCAGAGGTGCGCCAGGCTTCCGGAGTTTCTGATCGGCGTAGCCCCGCACTTGCATCACCTGGTCACGTCCGACGCCGTTTTGCTGCACCAACCTGCGCGTGGAATTAGCGCGGTCGGCGGAAAGCTCCCAGTTCGTGTAGGTGTTGTTTTTCAGATACGGCGTCGCGTCCGTATGCCCTTCCAAGGTTAGCTTATTCGGCAGCTTGCCGAGTTCTCCCGCCAGGGCAATTACGATTGCCTGGCCATCGGGGCTTAGTTCGGGGCTTCCGCTTTCGAAAAAAGTGCCGTTGGCGGATTCGAGCAATTCGATACGTAAGCCCTCGGGCGTAATCGTTATTTCAATGTGACTTTTTAGCTTTTCGAAGTTGGGCACGCCCTTCAGCGCATTTTCAAGCTGCTTCTTCAATTGTTCCATGTTGTCGTGCGGAACGATTGAACCACCTGCTACACCGACGATATCGCGGCCAGCTTTCTCCGCGGTTCCCCGCGGATCCCGGAAATAGCCGCCCACCGCGTCTTGAATCTTTTTGCTGCTGTTCAGCAGCCACAGCACGATGAACAACGCCATCATGGCCGTGACGAAATCCGCATAGGCTACTTTCCATGCGCCGCCGTGATGGCCGCCGTGTCCGCCTTTCTTTTTGATAATGATAACGGGAGGCTTTGGAACCATTGGCTTTCCTGTTAAGCCGCCGCGGCTGTCGCGGGAGCCGCTGATTTTTGCCGAATGAATTTTTCGGTTTCCTGAAAGGAAGGCCGCACGTGGCCGGGAATGGCGCGCCGGCCGAATTCCACCGCCAGTACCGGAGGCGAGCCCTTCATGAAAGCGATGATCAGGACGCGCAGCACGTTGTAATAGGCGTGCTCATCGTCGGCGATTTTGCCCATGCTTGAAGAGATCGGCCCCACCAACCCATAGCACATCAGAATGCCCAGAAAAGTTCCCACCAATGCCGCGGCCACGTGCTTTCCGATTTCCTCTGGTGGCCCGCCCAAAGCGCCCATCGTAATCACCACGCCAAGGACGGCAGCCACAATTCCTAACCCGGGAAGGGAATCGGCCATAGTGGAAAGCGCCGCCACCGGCTGAGTGGCTTCGTGGTGATGCACTTCCATATCCGCTTCGATCATTTGATCGGCATCGAATAGCTCAATGTTGCCGCTCGAAGCCATGCGGATCGAGTCGCACACGAACGCTACGATATGATGGTCCTTCAGAAACGTGGGATACTTCGAAAAGATGGCGCTCTTGTCCGGCGCATCGCTATCGGATTCGAGGGCCATCATTCCGTCTTTGCGCGCGCGGGAGAACAGCTCATACATCATTTTCAGTGTTTCGAGATAACGGTCCTTGGTAAACGGCGAGTTTCCAAAAACTCCCCCAAAGCCAGCGGCGATTTTCTTCAGGATATAAATCGGGTTGGCAATCAGCACGGTACCGATGGCTGCTCCCAAAATGATGATCAGCTCGGCGGGTTGCAGCAGCACAGCCAACGGCCCTTTTTCCATCAAATAGCCGGCGATGACCGCGCCAAACACCACAACAATTCCTATAATCGCGAACATCTGATATCAATCCTTCACAATAAATTTCTACGCGGCAACGGTAACTTGATTCCCGCCCGCGGCCAGACTGCCGGCAAGTGATAGTTCCGCCCGCTCTAACAGCGATTCAACGGTGTCTCCCATACGCACGGCCGCGCCGCCGAACGAGGCCGAGACCGGCCATACATCGCCCCACCATTTCACTTCGGACGAACTCACCATTTTTTTCAACCGGCGAGCAGTTCTTTCAATGTTCGGTTGCGCGCATTCGGCAAGCAGAGCCAGAAAACGATTGTCGGCAATGCGTCCGAGCGAGTCCGTCGGCCGCAAGCTGCTCTCCAGCGTCTGCGCGACAACTTGCAGCACGGAAGTGACCACGGCTAAACCATAGGTGGCACGCAAGTGATCCAACTGATCCACTTCGATGCACAAGATGCTGAACGGAACGGAGTGTTCGGCGAAGGTCGCCAGGTGCTTCTGCAATTGAGAAAACATGAACTCCCTGTTTAAAACGCCGCTGATCGGATCCAGACATCCATAACCTGCCAGGCGATGCTGCCGCCGGTCCCAGGCGGATGCGGACGGGTTGTCATCAAAGCTTTGAGCGGCGGCAATGATGGTTCCGTGACTGTTGCGGATGGGAACAGTTCGCACCCGAAGATGAAGCCTGTGGCCCGATCGGTGGCGCAAAGAAATATCGTCGATACTGAGCTTTCCGTCCCGCAACGCCGCCGTCAGCGGTTCAGACGCTTCAGAAAGTATCGTGCGATGGCCCTCATGGTCACAGGTGGCGTCATCCGCGCAGTAACAGCCAACTACTTCCTGGCGCAGATAGCCGGTGATTTTTTCCGCACCATCATTCCAGAAAAGAATTTTCTGGTCCGTGTCGATCACGTAGATGCCCGTTTGAAGGCCATCCAGAACGGCTCGAAACATCTCCGTGTTTTCCAATTCGGGCATAACTGTTCCCGCTGCTACTGCCTCTCGCGAATACCCTGCTAATGATTGATCGGTTGAAGGGAAACGTTGGATTAGTCGTATGTACCTAAAGGAATAAGAAAAACATCGTGGCAGAGTCAGAGCAAAAGCAACGAATCGTGTGATGTGCCGCATTGCAACGGAACGCTCTAATTTGTTACTTTCTTGCGATCCGTGGGATTGCGACAACGAGAGGCTCAACGTGAAAACTTCTGTTTTTTCCATTGCTGCGCTACTGCTGGCGTGTCTATGGCTAAGCCCAATCGCAAACGCGCAAGTTTCCGGCGAGCAAGTGTTTCAGAAATATTGCTCAAGATGCCATGACCACGCCACTGACCGCGTGCCGCCCCGTTCCGCTTTGCAGAAATTATCGCGGGAGCGCATCCTTCGCACACTCGACTTCGGCATGATGATGAGCGTCGCGTATCCCATGCGCCGCGATGAGCGCGCGGCTGTCGCGAATTTTCTCGGCACCACCGCCGGGGAAGTGAAGCTGCCCGCGAGCGCCATGTGCCCCGCCGGGGGCGCGCCACTGACAGGTTCGGCGATCGGCACTTGGAATGGCTGGAGTCCGAGTGGTAACAATACGCGCTACCAAACCGCGAACCAGGCCGGCTTCGCAATCGGGCAGGTCCCGCAGTTGAAGCTGAAATGGGCGTTCGGATTCGCGGACGACATCACCGCATTCGCTGAACCCTCGGTGCTGAAGGGTACTCTTTTCGTGGGCAGCGCGGGCGGCGTAGTGCAGGCGCTCGATGCAAAAACCGGCTGCGTTTATTGGACATTTCAAGCCAACGGTCCGGTGCGCTCCGGCATTCTTGCCGTGGCCAATGGCTCGAGCTATTCGCTCCTGTTTGGCGATTTGATCGGCTGGTTTTATTCGCTTGACGCAAAAACCGGAAAGCAGCTTTGGATACACCGCGTCGACGAACACGAGGCCACACGTCTGACCGCAACTCCCGTGGAGCATGAGGGCCTTGTATTCGTCCCCGCGGCATCCTGGGAAGAAACCCGGTCGATCGATCCAAACTACGAATGCTGCACGTTTCGCGGAAGCGTCACTGCGCTTCACGTGAAGGATGGAACGGTGGCCTGGAAAACCTACACGGTCGATACGCCCAAGAGAACCGGAACGAACAGCGTCGGCGCGCCGCAATTCGGTCCTTCCGGCGCGCCTGTCTGGTCTTCGCCGACCATCGATGCGAAACGCGGCGTAATGTATGTCACCACCGGAGACAACTATTCCTATCCAGACTCGCCCACAAGCGATGCGGTGATGGCAGTCAACTTGAAGACCGGCAAGATCGAATGGACCACGCAAACGCTCCCGAAAGATGTGTTCACTTCTGCATGCCGGAACGGCGGCCCGAATTGCCCGCCCGACAGAGGTCCGGACTATGATTTTGGTTCTTCCGCGCTGCTGCTGCGCGCGGCCAGCGGCAAAGATGTGCTGGTCGCGGGACAGAAATCAGGAATTGTCTACGCCCTCGACCCTGACAAGAAGGGCGAAATCCTCTGGCAAACGCGCGTGGGACTGGGCAGCACCAACGGCGGGGTTGAGTGGGGCATGGCCAGTGACGGACAACTCGTGTTTGCCGCAGTTTCCGACGCCGCTCCGCAGCCAGGAAAACTCGGCACCGCTTCTCCCGTGGGCAACGTCGATTTCGATCAGGACAAAGGAGGCGGGATCACAGCCTTACGCATTGCCGATGGATCGAAAGCCTGGTTTGCGCCGCCGCACAAATGCGATCCGCCCAAGCCGGGATGCAGCCCGGCACAACCAGGCGCGCTTACCGCAATTCCCGGTGTGATTTTCTCCGGCGCCATTGATGGACACATCCGCGCCTTCGGCGCTGAAGATGGTAAGGTGCTGTGGGATTTTGACACTGCCGTGAATTACACCACGGTCAACGGTGTCGCGGCTCACGGTGGATCGCTAGATGGCGCGGGGCCGGTGGTTGCCGGCGGAATGGTTTACGTCAACTCAGGCTACCCACGAAACGGCGGTATGCCCGGAAACGTTCTCCTCGCTTTTGGCGCCGATGACAACAAATAGAGGACTACAAGTAGATGACAGGAAGTAAGCGTCGCGAAGTAGCGAATGCCCGGGAGTGAATGACAAGAAGTGAAACGGGCCGCGACTAAAAATCCGCAGCCTGTTGAACCGTCGACTGGAGAAATCTTTACGGGTTTTTCGACACTTCAAACACGATCGTAACTTGCCGTTGGGTTTCGATGGGTTGGTTGTGCAGTGTGGTCGGGCTATATTTCCATTGCCGTACCGCGTTGAGCGCGGCCGGAATCAGCATGCGAGGTCCACTCAACGGCTCGGCCGATTTGACGTTTCCGGCGGTATCGATTACTGCCAGGATTTTTACTGTCCCTTCGACCTTCTGCGCTAGCGCCCCAGCCGGATATTCCGGTTCCACTTTGTGGATCAGTTCTCCAGGTTGAAGGCCCTCGGTCGCTGAGGCGTTTGTATCCGGCGGCGGTGCGATGTTGCGCGTTTCGGTCGCGCTGCCCGAAGGTAACACGTTATTCGGCCCAGCAGAGGCAGAAGCAACCGCTGGCGGCGTCATCTTGCTTGCGTCGCTGGACGCTTGTGACTGCCGCGGAGAAGCGAGCGCTGGAGTCGCCAAATTCATTGCCGTTTGCGGAACAGGTATAGCTCCAGAATCCGCGACTCTCGGACCGGAAGACCGAACCGGCGCCGTCTGCATGGGGCCTCCCTGCATGGGAATGAACCAGCGATGGCCGTTCAAATCCAGCACTTCAATTTGTGCTGGTGCATTCGATGTGGTCGAAACCGCTTCACCGGTCGTGTCTGTGACTGCCAACGAATTTGCGCTGCCAACTGCCGGTTCCTGGCCGCCGGCTCGCCACATGTTCCGTCCGGCGACCCAGCCTGCGGCAAGCGCCACCACCACGAAGACCGGCACCCACGTTGACATTTTCCATTTTTCGGTTTTGGCAGGCTCGGCCGCGGTCAACAAAGAATCCGGCTGAGATGCGCGTCTGAATCCGAACCGGTCGTCTGGAACCGGTGTGGGATCGCGAGGCGCTGCCACAGCCGAAGACGCTGAGGCGGGCGCTGAAGCGGCGAAGAAAAAACTCGATGTGCGTGGAGTTCTCGGCAAAGTGGCACGCACCGGCAGTTTCGGCGACTCCGGGGCCTGTACTGGTTCGATCTCGGTGTCTATCGGCACGGAAGTCGCCGCATGCTCCTGCGCTCCCGCAATTTCGGCGGCCTCCACTTGAACCGGTTTGGACACAAGTGCAGGCGGCGCGGCAGCCGCCGGAGTGCGAGAAATCCGCGGCCGCGACGAAAACCCAACGGTAGGCGCTTGCTTGGATGGTTCGACGGAACCAGCAGACGTTTCTTCGGTGCCCTGCGCAGGACCCTGAAACTCCCGCGAGCTCGCTGCCTGAGTGGCCGCGAGAGCGGCATCTACTTCTTCCGGTTGCGGGTCAGCCACCTCGGGAACTGCCTCGGTCGCTGCTTCGAATCGCTCCGCATCCGGGCTCTCCAACGCGATCCATTCGCGAATCTGCTTGCGCGTGTCGTCTGCCAAATCGACGAACTCGACCCCTGCAAGCTTGCGAAGGTCGCCCGTCCAAGCCACGCGGCCCTTTATCTGTATCTGTTTCTTTGAATGTGATAGTTGAACCCGAACCGAAGGCAGGTTATCACCGGCCAGGCTCATTACCGCCTGCACCGCCATTCCGCCCTCGCTGATGTTTAACGCGATGCCGCCATTTCCATCTCCCAGCTCAACGTAAGCAAGCGAGCGCACTGGCTGGCGAAAATGGGCGCGGCGGTCGGGAAGGCGGGGGTTGCGGTCGAAATGTGAGGCCGGCAGGGACATTTTCGTTCGGATTTCCTTGCCTGCGAGGGAGGGCTCACCGGCTGAGAATCCTCAACTGGCCTGAATTATAGGTTTCTCCAGCCTTAACTGCAACGTGGGCGGTTACTGATTGTTTGTCGTTACTATGTACATAAAACCCTGTAGCCCGAATCGGTTCAGCGCCGCACCCGCGCGGTGTCCATGTCCGGCCAGGAGCCTGGCAGATCGATTTGATAGCGGTGCGATTGGTCGAAAATCACGAACCCGTCCAGGTCCGATACCTCTTGTGCTACCAAATCCCTGAAACGATTCTCCGTTGAGTTATCCACGTGGCTCGGCCAACTGAATGGCTCGCTCACTTCCAGGGCGATGCGTGTCCGATTGTTCGCCGGCACGAAAGTGGAAGAGCTGAGATTCACAGGTTTCTCGGAGCTCAGCGTGTGCGACGATTTCAGCCGGCTCATTACCACCACGTTCCCGCTCTTCGACAGTTCGTAGTCGCTGTCGCTTTTATTATCTATGTCGTAAAGAAACACCACCGCTGCATTCGATGGATCAATCTCTCGCACCCTCACTCCAGCATAGCTGGTTCGCAGCGCGCGGGCATTCCACGGGATGGGGGATTTGTCGGAAGCTTGGGAATGTTGCCATCGGCCCGACAGCAACATGGCCGCTAGAAAAAGAACTGGGATGCCGATGAGCGCCACTTTTTTCCACATGGAATTATTCATCGCGGCACTTTAACATCGCACTGTTGTGTTGCAAGATCCCACCGAGCGCGATGTTTCCACCGTTGCTACAATCAGTCCCAGAACCATTTCGAGACCGCGCCTGCTTCACCTAGTGTAACCTAACGAACATGAGCGACAAGATACGAAAGAACGACGCCGAATGGCGGACCAATCTCACAGATGAGCAGTATCACGTAACTCGCAAGAAGGGAACTGAGCCTCCTTTCTCCGGTGAATACGAAGATACAGAAACTCCGGGCACCTATGTTTGCATCTGCTGCGGTCAGCCGCTGTTCAGCTCGGAAGCGAAGTACCATTCAGGTTCTGGTTGGCCAAGCTACTACCAGCCAATCGCTGCCGAAAATGTGCAAATGGAGCGCGACTCCAGCCACGGAATGGTTCGCACCGAAGTGCTCTGCAGCCGCTGCGACGCGCACTTAGGGCACGTCTTCGAGGATGGTCCGCAGCCAACCGGCTTGCGTTTCTGCATCAATTCGGCTGCCCTGAAGCTGGAAGAAGAGCCGGAGAAGACAACCGGGGAAAAGCCCGAACAGAAGACGGCTCGCCCGAAGTAAGCCCTCGCCGCTCCCCTTATTTGTTATTACTGCGCCGCCGGATGCTGTTGCGGTGGCGTAAAGTCCGCCACGCCCAATTTCACCACTGTGGAAGGTCTGCCTGCGGTGCCAGATCGAGGACGAGCAGCAGTCTCAGTCCACGCCCCGTACACGCGTCCATTCATCGCGCTGATTCCCAGGTAGTCACCCAAAAAAGCATCGTCCGGATCGAAACTGCTCTCGCTCCACTCATAATTTGCAAAGCTCTGGCCACCGTTCGTGGAACGCGCCAGCACCACCCCAGCGCGTCGATTCTCCGGGTCGTCGCGGCGATCGTAGAAAACCACATCCGCCGAGCCATCCGACGGATCGACCGCCAGCCACTGGAAGAACTGGTCGGCGCCATCGTGCAGCGGATCGGTATTGACCCGCACCGGCCGGCTCCAGTTGCGTCCCCGGTCTGTGGAAGTAGCACAGAAAACATCCACGTCCCCGTTGCGATAATCCGCCCAGGTAACGAAAATCCGTCCGTTACGCGAATCCACCGCAATCTGCGGGAACCCGTTGGCGCGTTCCACCGCCTCCACATTGAAATAGAGCGGCGCCGTATCGATGATCTTTCTGGACGGCACAAACGTGATTCCGCCGTCGCGCGACTCCGTGAATACGATGGAATCTCCATCCGCCCAGACCGCATAGAGCAGCCCATTCGGAGCCGCCGCCGCGGTGAAGCCTTCCACGGCGCCGTTGTCGTCGCGCGGCAGTCCTTCATGCGAGCTGATCTCGAAAGGCTGCGACCAGCTGATGCCCCCATTGTTCGACCGTGAAAAAAGTATGATCGATTTCGTCAGGCTGAACTCCGTCCAGCCGACATAGAGCGTCCCGGCATACGGCGAATGCGGGTTATTGTCGGCGATCAGATACGGCTTGTCCTCGAAAGGCATTTCCGGGCGCGTCGATTGTTCGTCGATGGCTGCGGCGCTGGCTTCCCAGGTTTTTCCACCGTCGAGCGAGCGGCGGACAAACACCCCGTTGCGCGTAGCATTGTGCGCCCAATATTCCGGCGTGCCGAGCTTGTCGAAGGCGATGTAGCAGAGGAAGGCATGGCCCAGAATGTCATAGCTGACCGACACATCTCCCGAGATTTTGTAATTCTCTGGCGCTGTGCCGGAGGTGAATTGCCAGTTCTCTCCGTAATCTTCCGAGGAAACGGCCGTCGCAGGCACCTGAAACGCCGTCAGTACCTGGCTCGGATTCAATGGATTGATGGCTACCGAGGGCTCGCTGAAATTGCCGGGCCGCCGCGGCAAGGTTATAACCTTGCCGTTCGGCGGCGCCGGCAGCGTTGTCACCGACTGGCGGCCGCGTGGCACTGCCGCGAGCGTGGTGAGCGAAAGCACGATCACTACGCCCAGCGTCCGAAGCCCGAACTCAGTGGTCAAAGAAAAATACCTCGGGATGCGCGTTACCTGGGTTGGAATCTGCGGATATCCCGCGGAAATGCAATGGCGACACAAGATAGAGCACCATCGACGCGGGCATGCCTATAGGTGAATTGGTGGTTGCTGTGCTGCGGCCGTTCGGGCCAACGAAGTTGATGTGCGCGATCAGGGACTGATTCAGATTCGCTTTGCCTTCCGGCGTTGCGCTCAGCGGCGGATCGATTTCATCCACGATGCCGGTAACACCCCCAGCCCCATCGGCAGTTATTTGACCCAGAAGATTCGGCACCTTCGTGTCTGCCGGCAGGGAAGTGGAAAGCGTATATCCGCCCTGCACCGCTGCTGTGCTGAACGTTGTGATCCCAGTCTGTTGCTCGAGCAAGCCCGTGGTGACGCTGGCATCGCTGCCCAGCAGGAATCCTTGTCCCGGGCTTGTAAGGTAAACCACGGCAGCGCGCGATCCGAGTCCCGTGAGCAGCACGCGCCCATTCGAGGCGACAACATATGTGCCATTGAAAGATGGAGACGGCGAAGTGATCGCGCCGCCATTGTTTTCGTCGTAAGCGAA
>DASZMG010000122.1:0-41496 GCA_035551975.1 Candidatus Acidiferrales bacterium
GCGACCGGTCGTACAGCCGGGTGCCGATCATGTCGCCTTCCACGCGGAACGCAAAGTGCTGGAGGTGGGCGTTGATGTCGACACCCGCGCCCAGCTCATAACCAAGGCCATCCTGAGAAAAGCCAGCGATCTGCGGCAGAAAATTTGACCAGCCCACCAGACCGTGGGCCCAAAGTTCCAGTCCGCGCCCAGCGTCCCAGCGGACACGCGGTCCACCGCCGGCGAAGGCCAGGTTCGATTTCTCGTTGTTCAGCGAACCATAGACGGCGGTGACGGCGCCCTCCATTCCGAACAGACCCGAACGCGGGAAGTAGGACGCGCTAACGTCGAAGCCGTTACGGTTTGCTTCAAGGCCGGGATACGCATAAAAACGAACAAACGTGTAGCCGCCATACAGTTGAAAAGCATAGCGGGGAATCACGCTCACCGGCACTTGCGGACTGGCTGCCGGCGCATCAGGAGCGGGTGTGGCGAGCGTCGCCGACGCGAATGCAGGCGGCAGATTGAGAGCGACCGCCGTGTCTGGTGCTGCAGTCGACGAATTCGCCGAAATTTCCTGGGCCGTTAATGCGGACGAGAAAAAACACACACACACAAACAGCACACCAGTGTATTTCATTGCCTATCCCCTCAGAGAGAAGCTCACACAACCCAAGCCAACTCAATTTTGCTGACAAAGTAGAGTGATGTCCACTCAAAATTCCCGCGCTGATTCAAGGCAGCAACCGCTGGAAAGGCTGTATTGCATTTTCTCATGTTCTGTCTTTTTTTTGCCGCTAGGTGAGTAGAACTAATGTTGCTCGTTGAACGTGGCGTGCAAGTTGATCTGGCTATTGCGCAGCACTTCGAGCGTCCGCTCCCAGGTGTCCTTTCCCGGCGTTTTCACTTCGATGCGGTGGGCTCCAGGGTCAAGCGGAAACGTTGAGGGCGTCTGCCCCACGAATTTGCCGTCGATGTAGATTTCGCATCCCGAGGTATCCGAGGAGATGGTCACGGAGCCCGTTTCCGCTTTCGGAGTTTCGGCGGCGACTTTCTCGGCGACCGGCGGAGGCAGCAGCATCGGCCCGGCCTTTTCCGCTGGGCTAGTCGCGCTCTCGTCTTTGCCCGCAAGTTCGCGCAGCTTAATGCTGAAGTGGTCCGACTTCAGCAGGAAATAATTTCCGCGTCGGCGCCCGGTGATGGCCACCCATTCGAACGGGCCATCGGTGAGCGTTACTTGCTGAGTCGCATATCCCTGTTTCGAGATTCGTGCTACCACCGGATGTTCAAGCCGCGCTGCGAAGGCCGTATGCGTTTTATGGAAATAGCCGCCGGGGAGTGAGGCGTGGGCAGGCGTAGTGCCGGAAAGAAGTCCATCGACCTCCACGGTTGCACCGGGCGGATCGGTGGCAATGGTCAAATTGTCGGCGTGCGCGGGCGGCGAGAGCGTAGCGCACACAACAACCAGCAAGAATGCATAGAGACAAAGTCGCCTCGATGGCTGCATCGGAGCCCTCCGAGGGAATTAGGGGAGCAACAATCCCACCGGGGGCATGAAATGTCAACGCATGTTGTATTCAGGGATAATGATTCTAGTAAACAATGTGTCGTCAATGGTTTACGCACACATCCGCTCAGCAATCCGTCGCATCTTACTTAGAGAGGCCGACGAGGAGGGTTTTTCGCCCGCCTTCATTTCATAGAGTCAGGGAGAAATTCGATGCATAAGAATTGGAAGGGATTTGTTCTAGCTGCAGCGATGGTGGCTTTGGCCTTGCCGATTTGGGCGAAGCCGAAGGCTGATCGCACCGACAGTGCAAACTGGAGTCCGCTTGAAACAGTTACCGTCGGCCAGACACAGGTTCAACCCGGCGACTACACAATTAAAGCCCAGGAATCCGGCAAGATGCTTCAGGTAATACGCGATGGAAAAGTTGTGGCTGAAGCGCCCTGTCACTGGGTCGAACTTCCGAAGAAAGCCTCGAACACTCAAGTAGACACCACTGGAAGCAAGATGATGGAAGTCGAGTTCGCGGGCCGAACCGCAGCGCTTCAAATCGGCTGATCAACTGCGGGTTTTCCCAGCCTACCCGTTTCATCCGATTTTGCGGAGCTCACCCGAGATATTTTGCCAGCCAATCCTGAAAATTCTTGTACCAGAATTCGCTGTTTTGCGGCTTCAGGATCCAGTGGCCTTCATCAGGGAAGACGATCAGTTTGGACGGCACGCCTTGTTGCTGCAACGCAGTGAAGAACTGCAAGTCCTGCGTGTAAGGCACGCGAAAATCGAGTTCGCCCCCGATCACCAGAGTGGGCGTCTTATACTTGGCGAGAGCGCTGGCGTATTCGCTGGGCGACCACCGAGTGTATAGTTCGGGCTTGGCCCACGGCGTTCCGCCAAATTCCCAGTCGGTGAACCACAACTCTTCCGTTTCGCCATACATGCTCACGGCGTCGTAGGGGCCGGCATGGCTGATCAAACACTTGAATCGGCCGGTGTGCGTGGCGATCCAATCAACCATGTATCCGCCATACGAGCCACCAGCCGCAGCCAGTTTTTGACTGTCGATAAACGGGTATTTCGCAAGCGCGGCGTCGACGCCCTTCATTAAATCCTCGTAAACCTTGCCGCCCCAGTCGCCGCTGATCTCTTCGGTGAATTTATGGCCGTAGCCGAATGAGCCGCGCGGATTAATCGCGATGACCACGTAACCGGGCGAAGCCATCAACTGCTCATCCCAGCGGTAGCCCCAGGAGTCGTCCCATTCGCCCTGCGGGCCGCCGTGGATCAGCAGCAGCATGGGATATTTCTTGCTCGCGTCGAAATTGGGCGGCCGCAGCATCAAGCCTTCTACGTGCGTGCCGGCCGCGCCTTCAAACCCAAACGGCTCCGCTTTTGGCAGATCGAGTTGCGTCAGCAGAGCATCGTTTTGATGCGTGATCTGCCGTACGTTCGAGCCATCCGCGTTTGCCTCAAACACTTCTGCCGGCATGGACAAGCTGGTCCTTGCGAAAACGATGGTGCGTCCATCGCGGCTCACGTCCAGATCGGTATTGAACGTACCCGGCAATAGCGGCTTTGGTGTTGCGGCGGGCGCTACGGCGATCGAATAGACCGGCAATTCGGCTTTTTCTTCCGTCTCGAAGTAGATGGTCTTGCTGTCGGACGACCAGTTCACCGATTCCACGTTCGCGTCAAAGTTTTCGGTGAGGTTTATGGGCTTGCGGTCTTTCTGCGTGCGGTCATAAAGCATTAATCGCCAGCGATCGCTTTCGTATCCGGGCTGTATCTGCGCGCGGTAGGCGATCCATTTTCCGTCGGGCGAATAGACGCCGCCCCAATCGTCGGCCGGGTTGGATGTGATCCGTTGCGGCTGCTCGGAACCGTTCGCTGGAACAGTGAAAAGATCGCCATTCGTGCTGGTCGCTTCGTTCCTGTCGGTATTGGCGGTGAAACAAATCTCCCGGCTGTCGGGCGAAAATGAAATCGACTCCGGCTCGCCAAGATTGAACGGCGGCACGTCGTAGTCTGCTCCCGGAGTCAAATCGCGTGGTGTTCCTCCGTTCGAGCTCACCATAAAGAGGTGGCTGCGCTTCCCGTCCGACCATTCATTCCAGTGCCGGAAAAACAGCTTGTCGTAAACGCGCGCTTTCACTTTATTTTTCGCCTGCGCCGCGTCCCGCTGGGTGTTGCAGGCGTCGTCTTTGCAGTCGGGAAATACGCTGGAAACGAAGGCGATCGATTTTCCATCGGGCGCCCAGATCTGGTTATCCGCGCCGGTGGAGAGCGGCGTGATCCGCATGGGCTCGCCGCCTGCCAGCGAAATCGAATAGATCTGCGTCACGCCGTCGCGCCCTGACAAGAACGCCATCGATTTGCCGTCCGGTGACCATCGTGGCCGCGAATCTCTCCCGCTGCGCGTGAGTTCCCGCGCTTCGCCTCCCGCCGTGGACACAATCCAGATGTTGCTGGCATTTCGGTTCGCGTCCATGTCGGGCGTCGCCACGGTGTAAGCAATCCACGACCCGTCAGGCGAAATGTGCGGATCGCTTACGCGATGCATGGAAATCAGATCTTTAAACGTGATCGCGCGCTTCGGTGGCGTCTGTCCGTACAGTGCCAAAGCGGAGGACAATGCGGTAAGCAAAAGGGTGCCTGCAGCCAGGCGAAAGCGCAACGTGCGGCGCGTCCAAAAATCAGCGCAAAAGCAGGCTATAGCTATGTGCCGGTTCGTCTTTAGCATTTTCACATCCTCGCTTCACAGTCCAAAATCATTACATTTCGTATAAGAAGAATTTTCCGTCAGCCGATAATAGTATTGCGTTCGGCCCTAATATTCTATGATTGCAGCGCGGCTCGCGCTTCCCGGCAGCGGAGGGCACTCATGCAAGATGCTCTGACGGTTGACCGCCTGCATTTCGCCTTCACCGTTACCTTTCACTATATCTTCCCGCAGCTCACCATGGGTCTGGCGCTCCTGATTCTTATCCTGAAAACCGCGGCCCTTCGCACCGGTAATGAAGCGTGGAATCACGCCGCGCGCTTCTGGGCCAAGATTTTCGGAATCAGCTTCGCCATTGGCGTAGTCACCGGCATCCCCATGGAATTCCAGTTCGGCACAAATTGGTCGGAATTCTCGCGCCTCGCTGGCGGCGTGATCGGTCAAACGTTGGCGATGGAAGGCGTATTCTCCTTCTTTTTGGAATCCACCTTTCTCGGCGCGTTTCTGTTTGGCGAGAAGCGGCTTGGTCCGCGGGGCCACTGGCTCTCTTCTTTGATGATGTTTCTGGGCTCCTGGCTTTCTGGCTACCTCATCGTTTTGACAGATGCCTGGATGCAGCACCCAGTGGGATATGCCATGGGCCCGGGCGGTTCCTTCCAGTTGCAAAGTTTCTGGGGACTTCTGTTGAATCCCTGGGGAATCTGGCAATACGCGCACACAATGGTTGGCGCGGTGCAGACAGGCTGTTTCGTTATGGCTGCTGTGGGCTCGTTCTACCTGCTTTCGCACAGGCACGAAGCCTACGGCAAACTTTTCGTGCGCACCGGAGTTATTGTCGGCGTAATTGCAGCGCTGCTCCAGCTTTTCCCAACGGGCGATGGCCAGGGCGTGATGATTGCTAAACACCAGCAAGTCACACTGGCGGCCATGGAAGGGCTTTTTCATACTGAGAATGGCGCTCCAATGGTCATTATCGGGCAGCCGGACGTCGCCAAGCAGCGACTGGACAATGCTGTAACCGTGCCGCGGGCGCTGAGTTTTCTCACTTATAAAGCTTGGACCGCGCAGGTGTATGGACTTGACCATTTTCCGCGCCAGGACTGGCCAGACCAAATCGAGCTCCTCTATTTCAGCTATCACATCATGGTCGGCCTGGGCACGATTTTCATCGCGATTCTGCTGCTGGCGGCATGGCTGCTGTTTCGCGGCGCCCTTTTCACGTTTCGGCCGATGCTATGGGCGCTCATGCTGGCTTTGCCTTTTCCATTCATTGCCAACACGGCTGGGTGGATAACGGCGGAAGTGGGACGCCAGCCGTGGCTGATCTATGGGCTCATGCGCACCAGCGCCGGATTCTCGCCCCTTGTTTCCGCCGGCAGCGTGTGGTTCACACTGCTCGGGTTCTTCGGTATGTACGCAATTCTGGCGATGCTGTTCCTATTTTTGGTGTATCGCGAGATCGAGCACGGCCCCGAACCGGACCATGCGAACGCACACGCGCCGGCGGCCGCTGCTCTGCGTTGAGTTAAGAGGAAGGGAACTGCCATGGCCACAATCTGGTTTTGCCTGGTGGCACTCATGCTGGCGGGCTACGTTATCCTGGACGGATACGACATCGGCGTGGGCGTGCTTCATCTCTGGATTGCGCGCGACGATGCTTCCCGACGTGCACTCGTCGCCACCATCGGCCCCTTCTGGGATGGAAACGAAGTGTGGCTGCTCGCGGCAGGCGGAACCCTCTATTTTGCCTTCCCTCTGCTGTACGCCTCCGGATTCAGCGGATTCTATCTCCCGCTCATGATGGTGCTCTGGCTGCTGATTATCCGCGGCGTAGCGCTGGAATTCCGGAGTCACGTTTCGGCCGGCGTGTGGCCGCCGTTCTGGGATGTCGGATTTTCTCTCGCGAGCGTTTTGCTGGCTATCTTTTACGGGGCTGCGCTTGGAAATGTTGTTCGCGGTGTTCCTCTGGACGCGAATGGGCGGTTTTTCGAACCGTTGTGGACAGACCTGCAGCCCCATGGACAGACTGGCATTCTCGACTGGTACACAGTGCTGATTGGCATTGCCGCGCTTGCAGCGCTGGCGCTGCACGGCGCGACCTGGCTGGTCTACAAGACGGACGGCGAACTGCGCGGACGCGCACACCGCACTGCACTGATTCTTTGGTGGGTGGTGGCGCTGCTTACGGTGCTGGTGACTGCAACCAGTTTTGGGCTGTTGCCGCGCCTGCTGCAAAATTTCCGCGCGTGGCCCTGGGGTTTTGTTTTCCCCATCCTGGCGCTTGCTGGACTTCTGGGTGTGAAGTGGTTTCTGCGGGGTGGGGTGGACTTTTCGGTCTTCGCTGCTTCCTGCGTCTACCTGGTTGGAATGCTCACCAGTGTCACATTCAGCTTGTATCCGAGCGTTCTACCGTCCAGCACCACTCCATCGTTCGCACTGACGATTTCCAACACCAAAGCCGCCGATTACGGCCTAAAAATTGGCCTCATCTGGTGGATTCTGGGCATGATTCTGGCTACAGGTTATACAATTTTTACGCATCGGAGCTTTTCAGGGAAAGTCCAAACAGAACAGGCTGAACAGAACCAAGGTTATTAATTGGCTGGTGTCACATCCTGCGGTTTGAAACGCCGAGCAGGATCAACCCGCCACCAGTGACAATCACCAGCCCGCTTAATAGCCGCGGAATTGCCATCACGCGTCGCGTTTCCATCATCACTTTTTGCCCGGCGATCTGCAGTGTTTCGCGCTTCGCCGGCAGGAGCAGGTTGGGGCGCGCCATCGTATAAATTCCCAGCAGGATCAGCAACATGCCGGCCCCAATGAATAGTATTTCGGCCACGCGCAACTGGGGCCGGCGCTTCGGCTCGTTCTTTGCGCGCGTGTTCACTGGGGCAGCGGCTGGTAGATTTCGCTCAGGTAATCTGGCACGTCGTTGTTTCGCTCAAGATGCGGATACCGTAAACCGCCGTGGTAATCCACATTGTAAGCGTGCACGTCCACACCATTCGCGACGATCAGCTCAATCGGCGCAGTGTTTGATTTCGCGGCGTCGACGGCGTCTCTTAATCCTTCCGGCGTGAATTGATGCCCCTCCACCGCGGTGATCTTCATGCCAGGCGCAAGCCCCGCCTTGTAGGCCGGACCATCGTGCTTGACGTCCAACAAAAGACCATCCGCCTCCACGATCATCCCAATGGACAATTCCAGGTTCTGCCGCTTCCGAACTGCATCCTCGTTTTGTTGATATTCATTCGGCTGCTCGTTATAAGCGATTTTCCAGCCGCTATTCTCAACCGACTCCAAAGGACTGTTGGGCGCGAGCGAATCGAGCCGTTGATGCAAGAAATCCGACCAATCGTAGGGCGCAATGGCGTTCAGTGCCGTGATCAGTTCTTCAAACGTATAAGTTTTTAGCGCGGGCTCGCCACTTGGACCCCCATAAAACGCCCGGCAGAAGTCATTGATGGACTTCTTGTCTTTCGTTACGCGGCGAATGGTCGTATCGACATCGAGCCACAAAAGTTCGCCTTCTTGGTAGAAATCCACGCCGCGTCTCCAGTTGGCCCAGTCCAGGCCCGCATCGTACAGAAATACGGCTGCGTCTGCAGTGTCCTGCAAGGGGCGCCAGGTTCGGCCGGGTCGTTGATTGTAGATCGCCGCTACATACGCAAGTTCCTCCCGCCCGAGTTCCGGCGAACGCAGGCCGCTCCGCGCGGTTAACACTTCACCCAGATATTCGGTGAGCCCTTCATATACCCACAGAAGGTCATCCTTCATTGGCGTCTGAAAATCGGGAGTGGCCAGATCGGCCGGGCGCCGGTATTTTCCGTTCCAGGAATGCACGAATTCGTGCGGCAGCAGGTCCGCGAAATCGGCGCGGGCAGCCTCATCCGTCAAGCTGTTCGCGTCTGTCCGGTCATCGCTTGATTCATGATGCTCCAAGCCAAAATGAGCCACGTCATCGCTCAGCGTGAGCAGGAAATGGTAATCGCGATAATGACGAGAACCGAAAAGCGCTCTAGCCTGTTCCACCAGATTGTGGAAGTGCATCTCCATTTCAGGAGGCATCACCAGCGACGACACGCGATCCGCAGCGATGTCCATTTCGTGGCTTGGTGTGGCGCCGGGTGTCAACTGGATCACCTCGAAATATCGACCCGCGATTACCGGCGAGTCGACCAGAGTGTTGAGAGGAACCGCGGCGAAATCGATCGTCTCTCCGTTTTGCTTTCCCCCTGGAAGCGCCGTACCGAACTTCCAGCCGGCCGGCAGTTTCAAGCTTGGAATGAATGTCAGATCTCGCGCTGCATGCCCTTGCGGATACAGCAGCACTTGATTCCAGCTTAGAACATTCAGATAAGCCGTCGCTGACGCGCCCGCCGAGAATCCGCTGGCAGGCGCCGATAGCAGGAAATCGAAATCGGCGTCGAGTGAATTCACGCCCGGCGGAACATCCACATGAAGCGTAAACATCTCCACAAGGTCCCGCCGCCACATCAGAGTTTTGCCGCCCGCGCTGAGTTTCAGGCCGGCCACATTGATGATCGGACCATCGGGCATGTGCTCGCCTGGAATCCATTTGGGGTAGTAAAGATCAAGCGGACCGGGTTGCACCGGGATTTGTTCATGGACATGCAGTATTTTTTGCGGCGCTTGCGAAGCGTCCACCGCCAATCGGATAGGGCCCAAGGGGTTTTGCGCGTTGCTGACACGCCCGAACAACATGGCCAGAAGAATGCAACCCAAAATACACGCCGCACGAAGATTAAGACGCATTGGACTTTCCCTTCTTCTCGTCTGAGCTGGATACCCTCGTGACATCGAACAAATGAGCCTGAAATCCTTCGAGGCGCACGAAAAGCCCATGTTCCAGCAGTTCGCTCCCCTTTCGAGGATAGCGGACATCGTGCAACTGATCATAGAAAATGTATTCTTCGGCGCCGTCGAGCGAGGCACCGAAGTGGACCCATGCTTGCGACGCGGTATCCCTCAGATTTACGGCAATCACTTTGTGCGTCAATGTCGATGAGGAGCCGGTGGCAGACAGCCATTCGTAGACGACGAGATTGCCAAAGCTCGAATCGCCGGCATCGCTAGTGTCGAGGAGTCTCCAGTCACCCTCGTGAAACACCATGTGCTTTGTGATCGTAAGAATCTTTTCGAAGATGTTGACGTAGAATCCGTCGGGTGGCTTTTCCGACTGCGTGCGGAGGGTGATCGGCAGATGCGGAATACAGCCTTCGAGTTCGCCCTGATAGTAAAAGCGCATGCCGGGTAAGGTGCCCATCAGTGTGGCTACCGAAGACAAGCGCTGCCTTCCGAACAGGTCGACGCTCCGGGCCTCGTCGTGATTTTCCAGAAAACGCGCGAAGTGGCTCTGCTGCTTCACGTCCGCCGACAACCTTGACCGAACTTCGCCGGCATTCGCATCGCGCACGGCATCGTAAAGCCCTTTGTCGTACACAAATGAGAAGCCCAAATCCAGCAATCGCTGCTCCGTGCCCCAGTATGCTTCAGCTAGCAGAACCAGTCGTGGAACCGCGCAATGCGCGTCTGCCCAGAATTCAGTTTGCGGCGCTTTCATGCCACCCAGAAAACGGCCCCAGATTCCACCGAAAATATCCCGCAGGTGCAGCATGGCCATATCGCACCGCACGCCATCGCAATGCCGCGCAATATTCCGCAGTTCGCCGATCTCCGCCGCGCGCATTTCAAGGCTGAAATGATTAAGTTGTGCCACATCCATCCACGGCGGGAAATATGGATCTCGTCCGTACGCCAGGTAGACCACCCCCTTGTTGCTATCCGCGCGGAAAAAGCCTCCGGGATCATTTTCGAAATCCTTCGCACTGCCTTGCACATAGAACTCGGGGTGTTCGGCGGTCCAGGGATGGTCCAGAGCCGTATGGTTTCCCACAAAATCGAGGAACAGCGCCATTCCGCGTGCCCGCATTTTCTCTCGCGCGGCGTCCATATCGTCCCACGTGCCGATACGCGTATCCGGCACATACTGTTTCACCGCATACGGCGAGCCAACAACACCGCTTGGACTCCAATCGGGCAATGCCAGCTTGTATGGCAGCATGTTCCGCGGATCCGCCAGCGCGACCTCCCTCGACTTCGGACTCCGCTGCCAAACCCCCATCAGCCACACAATGTCAAAGCCGAGCCGGGCGAATGAATCCCACTCGGAGTCCGGCACATTTCGCAGTCCAATTTGTCGGCCAGCGCGCGCGGAAAGCTGCTCCAGCCAGGCCCAGGTATTGATTTCGTACAGGTGCGGATGTCGCCGTAGAGGAAAGCCAGTCGCTGGGGCGGGGACCATCACAATCGAGCCTAGGGTCAGTGCCGTGCCATGTCAATCTTCACTCACTTTGAGAACGAAGTGACGTTATAGCTGTTATTGCCGTTCGCATGTTATTGCCGTTCTCTGGACAAACTTAAAAATTAGTGACAGAGTTAAATTCGTTATTTTGTTGCGTGCCCAAGAGTCCTGGAAGGATCTGGATCAAATTCCTGAGGAGCTCGATACCATGCTGAAGAAAATGCTTTTGTGTTCCGCAGCATTCGTTTTCACTGGCAGTCTTGTTTTCGCGGGTCAGGCTGATAAGGTCGTGTCCAGTTCATGGTCAGGCGTTGTGACCGACAGTATCTGCGGCGCCAAGAACGCCGGTCCGAGCGGAGCGGCCTGCACCAAGGAATGCGTCTTTAAGAAGGGCGCGAAACTGGCTCTCTATGATCCCGCAAGCAAGAAAGTATTCGTCCTCGATCCTCAGTCCAAGGCCACCGGTCACGAAGGCCACAACGTAGTCGTGAAAGGCACGCTCGACAAAGATTCCAGCACCATTCACGTAACCTCGCTCACTATGGCAAAATCCGAGGGGATGTAGCTTGTTCTTTTTCTGAAATGCCAAGCGGACCCTATTTCGCCCCACTCCGTCGCATATGCCGCAACCCGCCACTTTAGATCTAGCACTGCTTTCGGCCGCCGTTCTCGGCTTCCGGCACGGCTTCGATTACGATCATATCGCTGCAATTTCCGACATCACCAGCCTCGAACCTTCCCGGCCGCGCGCTATGAGAATGGGTCTTATCTACGTGATCGGCCATGCCTCGACGGTGGCTGTGCTTGGTGCGGTTGTCATTCTTTTTCAGCGCTCGCTTCCGCGTCGCATGGACAGTTGGGCTGAGCGCGCCGTCGGTTTCACTCTGGTATTGCTTGGCCTGTACGTGCTGGGAACTTTGCTCCGCAACAAGTCGAGCTATGTGCCGAAGTCGCGCGCTTCCATTCTGATTAACTCCTTTCGTTGGCTGATGTGGCAAACCCGAAAATTGCTGAATCCTGACGAAGAACAGCGCCCTTTCGAGCCTTTGCACAACTATGGCCGCAAGTCCGTTTTTATCGTGGGCATTATTCATGGCTTGGGAGCAGAAACGCCCAGCCAGTTGTTGCTGTTTCTTCTTGCTGCGAATTTGGGCGGACCGGCTCGCGGGTTTCTGGGGCTGGGCGTTTTTCTAATGGGGCTGTTGCTGATGAATACGCTGATGACCGCTTCCGCCGTTGGAATCTTCGGCGCCAGTGCAGCAAAGCCGCGCCTGATGCGCTTTGTAGTGGCGCTCACGGCAACATATAGCTTGATCGTCGGCGCGATTTTCCTGTTTGGCGCTTCAGGCCTGCTTCCCTCCATTGGCGGCTGAGACGGCCCGCGCGCAGTGCCCGCATCTTATTTTGCGGATCGATCCATGAAGCTGGCGATATTTGCCTTCAGCTTCATGAGACTATCGTCGCGCAGATACATCATGTGTCCGGCATCGTAATATTCCAGTTCAATATTCGAGCGCAGGTTTTCAGGCAAGTTGAGATGGTCCATGGTGTATTCGGTGGCAAAAAATGGCGTGGCCAGGTCAAACAAGCCATTCTCTGCCTGCACGTGCAGGTGCGGATTTGTCACCAGTGCATTGACCAGATCACCTTCAACGTTTGGCGATCCCGGGAAGCCGAAGTTCTCACCGGATTTGTGCTTCCAATCCCATTGGCGGTTTGCCTCTTCGTTTAGCACCTCGTATTTCCGATCCTCGCTGAATTTCAGTTCGTCCCGCAGGTAATTGTTGAAAGCGGCTGTGAAACGGACCAGTGGTGGCGGTCTCCAGAGGATCGTAGGAGGCGTACTCGCTCAGCAGATCGATCTCCGGCCCTGAAAACCTCGCATCGAGCCGGCCGGTGGTCAACCCGCGGCTTCGCTGCAATTCAGCCATGAATTATAGATGCCATCGGTCGATTGCAGATAATTGCCCAGTGCGGCCGATCGAAAAGTCCCGTAACTTTCACCGATGAGAAACTTCGCTGAATTCCATCGGCCGTTCCGAGTTACATATGTGTTGATGAACTGCGCCATCAACTTCACATCCGAGTCGATACCCCAGAAATTCTTATCTTGTGTTTTTCCCACGGCCCGGCTGTATCCGGTTCCAACCGGATCGATAAACACCAGATCGGTCTTGTCGAGCAGAGAATTGGCGTTGTCCTCGACTTTGTAAGGAGGAGGGGGTGCAGACTCGGCATTTGGAGTCTCGACCCTGCGTGGCCCGAAAGCCCCCATATGCAGCCAGACCGAAGCCGATCCTGGGCCCCCGTTATAGACAAATGAAATGGGCCGTTGGCTCAAATCCTTTAAGTCACTGCGGGTATACGCTACTGAAAAGACCAAGGCGGTGGCTTCATCCTCGTCGTTTTTCAGCAGGGTAGTGGATGCCGTCGCCTTATACGGAATCGTTTGTCCGCCCAACCGGGTGGTGTGATCCGTTGTGGAAGATTGCTCTTTCGGTACGGGCGTTTCGGCTGGCTTCTGACCTCCGGCCTTTGTTTCGGCCGCTTTCGCATCCTTCACGTCCCCTTGCTGGGCAGGCAAGGGGCAGGCAAGTCCGGATAGGATCACTATTATCAGTAAAATACGTGTCAAATCTTTTCTCCATGTCATTGCTTTCCCCACAGTCAAAGCGGTTCTAACACTGTCTTCGAATCGTTTTGTGAAGGTTCTAAATGTGTCTGATAGGCGTAGCGTCGAGCCATTAGCTTAGCTCGACAAACAGCGATTGCAATCAGGCCAATTCCTGCACTTGGCTGCCAGCCATTGCTCACCAGAAATAGGCAAGCACGTCTAACCTATAGTCTGGGTATAAAGATTTTGTAAAGATTTGGTTGTGGTCTGGGCGCAATGTTTTGTAAGATGCCTGTGTCTTAATTCGACTATGTGCAGACGAGTAAGCATAGCGCTCTTGTTGGGATTGTTGATTTGCGCTGTGGCCGCTCGTGAATTTCCGGAACTGACCCGCCTCTGCGATAACGCTTCGAACGATTATTCGACCGCCGTTTTCCAGAAGGCTTCTTCTCCTTCCTCCGCTCACCAGTTGCCCGTTGTTGCTGCCGTGGCCGTAATTGAATTTCATGTTGTCGAAATGGCCATCCCTGCTGTCGACTCCAAATCTTTCGAGTTGTTGAGTTCGTTCCCCGATTTGCTCCATTTGCTTTGCGTTCACCGAACGTAGGCACACTCCTCTAACCACCCAACGTGGATTCGCTCCGTCCGGAGACCACTTTCTTCGATTGAATCGCATCGCGGACGCCTAAGTTTTACAACCATTTGCTGGAATCACAGAAGGTCATTTTCCAATGGATAACCGAAACAGACAGCAGGCGCAGCGGCATTTGCCAGCGCATTTCTGCAGCGCTTGCCTGAGCTTCATCTCTTCCGCGGTAGGGCTTCTCGAAGGATGCCGGTTTTTTTCCTTTTTCTCAAGGCAACACCGGAGGGCGGTCATGTTTGAAACGACTCCGATTTTTCTCACGCAAGACTGCGACTTTTATTTCAAGGAGACTGTTTGATGGAGATAGGAAGAAAATTAAGAAAACTACGCGAGGACCGTAACCTTTCTCAAGGTGATGTGGAGAAAAGGACCGGTTTGCTCCGCTGTTATACTTCACGCGTCGAAAATGGCTACACCGTTCCTTCTGTGGAAACTCTGGAGAAGTACGCCCGCGCTCTGGAGATGCCTCTTTACCGGTTTTTTACCGATGAAGAGGCCGTCAAGGGTCTCAACCTGACGCCCAAGAATGGCAACGGCAATCATTGGGGTGAGCGCGGCAAGGAGCGCAACGAGCTTCGGCAGTTCGCCAAAGCTCTTTCCAAGATGAATCCAAGAAAGCAGAAGCTGCTTTTCGCCATGGCACAACGCATGGCCAACCAGGCGCCCGAGTAGCGGTGCGGCTCGTCGCCTTCTGGTGCTACAACAAAGCAGGGGCGCTTGCGCGTCCCTGCTTCGCCTCAGTGACGATGCTGGCTGTCTAGATGGTTGATTTCGTTCCGGTGTAATAGAACACCACGTAGGCCTTGATCGTGCCGTTGGTTTGTGGCACTCCGAAGGCTTTCACGGGTGTTCCCGTCACCAGGTTGTTTGTTATCGTGGTTTGGCCTGCAGCCGTTGTGATGTCCACAATGCTTACCGTGACCACGTTATTCGTTCTATCGACCTGGTACACCAAACTGCCGGAACCCGATGTCGTAGTCAGAGTCACAGGCACGGCATTGACCCCGCCGGTGACACTTATGGTAAACGTGCCAGTACTGTTCGAGTATCCGGCGAGCACTGTGCCGAGCGGAGCGGCTTTCGGAATCAGCACAGTAGCGGGAACTGCCCAGCCACTGGGATTCGCGGCATCGTTCCAGATGGTATAGCTCTCGCCCCAGGCGCCGAACGTCCCCGCGCTTCCCCCAAAATTCACCGCTCCTCCCGTGGCGGAGACAAAGTCAGGGATAGCATTGGCTCCGGTGTCTAGCACAGTCGAGAAGGTGAAATTCCACCATTTGAATCCTGAAATGGCGTTTCCGTTGGAATCCTTACCGTTTGCTGTGCCACTCGAGATGTAATCCAGCGTGACCGCGTAATCGTCAGTGGCCGTATGGAAGTTTCGGGTATAGGCGAAATTGGCGTTTGTCGAAGCGGAAATATTTCCATCGTACCGCGCAACTTCGATGTCGATGGATTGGGCCACCAGCGGAGTTGCGAGCGGATCCACCGCACTGGCATGTACCTTGAACCCGCGTACGAAATTATGCGAGGTCAGTAAACTCGTGCCGGTGCCAATCGGGTTGGCGTCGGTCGCAGGATTCGCCGGAGTACGGAAGAAGAATTGGGTATTCGCGTCTACGGTAAGGTTGACGGGGGCACCTGATTCATTTTGCACCGTCACCACATCCGTGCTGGTGTTCACATGAAGCACATGGCCTTCCGGACTCACCCACACGCTATTGAATGAGCTGCTGGCCCAGACGCGCACCGCAACGAGTGTGCCATTTGCCTGGTACCGTGCGGCAATGCGCACGTTCTTTCCCACTAAGGTCGCAGCCTCCGCGGAGAAGTTCATGATCGTAGCTTTCGTCTTCGCATCAAGGTCGTAAAAGATGGTCCCGTTTGTCGAGTCTGCAAGGATTTGCAGGCTGTGAGAAGTGGTCACCGCCGTTTCGGGACTTGTGGGCGGCTCAACCGCAAATTCGCGATTGATGTTAATCGAAGAGTTGTCCGAAGCGACCGCCGTTACGTCTCCATACATGTGCCGCAGTACCAGACGGGTAAGATCCGGAATCGGATGGTGCCGCACCGGTCCGTTGAAATTCACCGCCCACATCGTCATACCAGTAGCTACTGGGACGTGCGCCACGATAAACGCGGGATGCTCCAGGTCGAACTCAAGATCGAGCGCATTGCTCTGGTTTGCAGTTACTACCAAGGGTGATGCTAAATTTACGCTCACAGGTACCGTCAAGCTTCCTGCGCTCCCTGTCGTGCCCTGTACGTCAATCTGATTGGAAGGAATCTGCGTGCTGGCCGTTCCGGCAAATCCAACTTCCGGATCGGCCGAGGTTGTCAGCAACACGTCGCCTGGATTTCCGGAAATTGTCAGATTGGCGCTGGTATAGGTCCCCACAGGCACTGACACATTGCCAAGGATTTCGCTGAGCTGATCGAGTTGAACAAGATTAATCACAGGCGCCGGATCGGTAGCGGTGTACACCGTTACCGGCGTGCCCCCACCTTGTGGAACCAGGGCGATGGCCAATACCTTCACTCCAATCGTGGCCCAGTTTTTATTGGAAGCATCGCTGACCATCATGCTTACCGTGCCCGTTTGAACTGCCGGCGTTTGCGACGTCCCGGAACTGCCGCTGGTGCTTGATCCCGAGCCACCGCAGCCAACAACTAGAAATGGCGCTACGAAAATGAACACACCCGCAATGTATCGAAGTAGTCTCAAACGCATCTGAGTCTCTCCTGGGGGAACGGATGTTCCCGTTTATGCGTTATCTCAAAGTATGACTGCGCCGAGTCCTTCTTCTAGGACCCCAATTTCAACTCGACGCGCTCCTTCGGATGAACACCAAACCTCGCGTAGAGTTGCAAGAAGTTTTAGATGAGTGAAGAGTACAGTCGCGCTAAGGTAAGCCCTCAGAAATCGATGAACGCCGTAACAGTTCTTCGGCCTTCACAAATACAAGCCGAAAGGAAGGCGAAAGGCAGAGTGTTCAAATATCAATCGGATCGCTTCTGCGCGAGACAACTTTACTGATGACTATGCTCATCATTAGTTAGTAAAGGAAGCATCCGGAGCGGTAGAATTGGTATACGTGCCGCCCCGCATATCATCTGATTCTAGCCGCGCGGCGGGGGAGCAATTCATGAAACGATACAATTTCTTAAAAATTGCGCCCATCTTCGGTCTTGGATTGGCGCTTAGTCTCTCTTCACCGGTTGTCGCTCAGCAATCCCAGGCAAACATGCCAGGGTATCCAACGGCGGATGAACCCCAGTCCGCCGCGCCGTCCGGCAATCCCTCTAACAATTCCGGCAAGCCGCCCAATAACACAGATAGCCGCGTCAGCCACGCCGCTCCATCTGGCCCAGGTGTTGCCTCTCCAGCGGGGCCGCAGCAGGGCGCGCCACTTCAGAACTCAATGTCCTCTCCGCAGGCCGTGCCTCCAGTTCTCGTTCTTCCCGTGGGCACCATGATTCAAGTGCGCACCGATCAGTGGCTCTCTACCGACCGCAACCTCGTTGGCGATGGTTTCAACGCCACTCTGGCACAACCTATCGTCGTTGACGGTTGGGTCGTTGCGCGCCGCGGCCAAGCCATTCTCGGCCGCGTTAGTCTCTCGCAAAAGGCCAACGGCTCGAATCACAACACGTCTCAACTTGGTCTGCAGCTCAGTGAACTTACCTTCGCCGATGGACAGCTTCTGCCCATTCAGACCCAGCTCTCCCAATCGGGAACTGGTCCTGATCGCGGCCAGCAGGCTGGCACCGTAGCCACTACTACAGGCGTTGGCGCGATTATCGGCGCCATAGTTGGCCGGGGGCCCGGTGCCGCAATTGGTGCCGGTATCGGCGCCATCGCCGGTCTCGGAATCATCACCAATACCGGGCGTCCCACCGTTATTCCGCCCGAAACGATCCTCACCTTCCGTCTTAATGAGGCCGTGACGATGTCGACTGTGAAAAGCCCATTCGCTTTTCGTCAAATTGGCTCGGTCGATTATTCCGGTGCGATGAATTCCAATCGCCCGCAGCTCAATCGTCGCGACAGCAATGCTTATCCGCCGCCTCCACCTCCGCCTTATTACGGATATCCTTACAGCCCCTACTACCCTGGCTGGGGATATTATCCGCCCGTGAGCTTAGGGTTCGGTTACGGCTGGGGTTGGGGGCCGGGCTACTACGGACGCAGGGGTAGATTCCGCTAGGCCAGAATTTAATTCTTAACAGAAGCCGCGCTTTGAAAAGGGGCGCGGCTTTTGGCTTTTATGGCTTGCTGGCACGCCCGCAAAAACAAGTCCTGGCCAATCCATTTCCGTCCGCCGCGCGTAATCACCCTGGAGTACTCAGCGCTCACGTCTATGCCGACAAAATGCAGATTCACGTGATGAGCGTCAAGATGATGAAGAAGTGTAAGTGCGCCGAGCCTTGTAGTTGCCGTAATTACGTTCAGCTGATTTTCGGTCCCATCCTTCTGCCAAGCCAAAGGGTGGGATCGATTACAACGTGCGTCGCCGGAGCTGCTGCCGGGCCGCAGCTAGTTCGCAGCTGCTTGCGCGGTCGCAGATTCTCCCTGCTTCGCGCACTCCACTGCGGGGAAGATCAAGGTCACGTCTTTGGTATCTTTATCCGATCCGTCAATCGCAACCGGCGCCGTATCGATCCGCGCAGGAATTGTGCAGCTTGGGCCACGCGCGCTGGTGCGCTGCGGGTCCAAGTCCTCCCAAGCCGATACCGTGTAGCGCCCTGACGCCAGCAACGGAAACTCGAAAACCCCATCCGCGATCTTTTGCGCCGCCGGATTCTCCGAGCCGTCTTCCGCCTTGGCCATCACCGTTAAACTTCCGGCCGGCTTCCCGTTCTCCCATTTCACGTGCACCTTCAGGCCGCGCGTCGCATAGCCTTCGCCCAGCACGATATTCACTTTGGTAAGTTGCTGTCCGTCTTTCACGGCGATGGGTTCAGCGTTTTTAGGGTCCGCCGTCCCAGGATAAAACGCCCGTGGAAACGGGGAATTCGGGTCATGCCGGTTCGACCGGTTGTAAACCAGCACATACTCCCCCGGGCCGACGTGGTCGAAATCGAAATAGCCATGGATGCTCTGAAATCCCCAAAGACCCGGTTTCCTGTCGTCGTATTGCCCGGCGCGATACAGTTCCACGGATGCGATCTTGAGCGGCTTACCATCCGGTCCGAGGACGCTTCCGCGAATGTGTCCCGTGGGCAACGCATCCACGTTGTACTCGTAACACGCTCCGTTCGGAATCTTGAAAGGAGGCAGTCCTCCATTGAGCGTCCTCTGCGTCAGTTCCATGCGCACCGGCAGATTCGCCGTGAAATTGTATTCGCCGGCGTGGACATCGTAGAACGTATAAATTCCGTCAGGGCCTGAACTCGTCGAAAAGCGGTCGTCTTTCGATCTCAGGCGTAGCGCGATATTCGGCAAGGGATCGTCCGGGTCGTCGGGCGGGGCCAGAAACGGCGGGTCCGCCCTGCGCAGCATTCCAAATACAGAAGCCACACGTTCTCCATTGCGCATCGCGCGCAACTGCGGGATCAGCGCGCGCGCTTCGCTGGCCGGGCGTGTTCCATCGCAAATTGTGGAATAAATTCTGCCATCCACATCCTGGTGCGTGAACACGACGTATGTTCCGCCCTTCTTGAACTGATATCCGCAGTCGCCGTCATCGCCGCCGGAGAACACATCGATTTCCTGTCCGTCTGGCCCGGCAAATTTTTCGCCAATCTGGAAGTGATATCGTGTGATCGGCGTTCGCGCGTTCGCATTCCCGTTGGTTGCGCCGGAATTGTCTTGTCCCCCGGCCGGTGTGTTTGTGCCGGCGGATGGAAAATCTCCGGTGATGTTTTCTGCGTCCGTAACCGTGCCCAGGAAGACCGCGTCTCCCTTTTGCAGTCCCTGGCATTCACCGGGAGCCGCTTGCGAGCAGGCGCAGGCACGTGCTCCCTGAGCCGCTCCCAGGCACACAAGAATGGCTAACGCAACGAAAAGCAAGCTCTGTCTATGCATCGCCGAATATCGTAACCTGTGCTCGACGCAAAAATCGAGACCCCCATCAAGAAAAGTTGCACCGGCATTGCTGCGCTGGAACCCACCAGGGTTGGCCCTCTATGTTGTAATATAGACCTTATTTTTTCTACACACTGAGCGCTATTAGGCTCACAACCCCGGCAAAATTTAGATGGTTCCGTATCGATCATCCTGTATTGGAGGAAAGATGAAATTCTCGCGCTGGGCCCTGTTTCTCGCTGCCACCATGTTGTTCGCTTCGTCCGCGCCCGCGGACACGCTCTCGCTGAAAAATGGCGACCATCTCACCGGCACGGTGGTCGATTCCGACGGCAAGCAACTCACTCTGAAAACCGATTATGCAGGCGACATAAAAGTCCAGATGTCCGCCATCTCCGCGATTACCGCCGGAAAGCCGCTCTATGTGGTGACGCCGGAAAAGAAAACCGTTACCGGAAACGTGTCTGTTGAGGACTCGAACCTGGTCGTCCATACGGAAAGCACTGGCAACGTTACCGTTCCCATGACCGCAAATACCATCATCCGTTCTGATGACGCTCAGCAGTCCTACGAACAAAGCTTGCATCCGAGCCTTCTCCAGGATTGGAAGGGTGGCGTTACCGCCGGCTTCGCTTTGGCACGCGGAAACAGCGACACCACCAATTTCAGCAGTGGATTTACGGGCGACCGCAAGACCCTTTCGGACGAGATCAAGCTATATCTCACTTCGATCTACACCACCGACGGGCCGAACACCACCGGCGCCGCTGTCGGCGTAACCGCCAACTCCGTGCTCGGTGGCGCGCGCTACGACCGGAACCTTACGAAGCGTCTGTTCGCTTTTGCCAGTGGCGATTTCAACCATGATGCTTTACAGGATTTAACTCTCCGGCAGATTTACACCGGCGGCCTGGGCTGGCACGTCGTCAACACGCCGAACACCACGTTCGATGCATTCGCCGGTATCAACTACACTCGCGAAAATTATTCGGATGGCGTTGCCGTCGCTTCCGTTTCCCGCAACCTTCCCGGCCTCACGGTCGGCGAAGATTTCACTCGCAAGATCGGCTCGAAAAATGTGTTGACCGAGCATTTCATCTTTTATCCCGAGCTGAGCAACATCTCGAATTACAATTTCGCGCTGGACGCCGCGCTGGTGACAAAGGTCAATTCCTGGTTCGGCTGGCAAACATCCGTCAGCGACCGCTACGTTACCAATCCGCCCTTTGCCGGCACCAAGTCGAACGACATTATCTTATCGACAGGTCTGAACATCACTTTCAGCCACTAACGCCGCGTTTTACGCCGCTGAACTCCAGTCACGGATGACGCGTTTTGGGCGGCTGAGCGTTCAGTCGCCATGAAGCGCAACTCGATGTCTCGGCTCTCAAGTCATCATTGCTAGGAGACATAGGTCCGCCGCTTAAGGCGGCATCTGGACGCGTTCACTGCATGTTGGCGAAGCCGGCGCTGGCTTATGGCCGTTCTGTCGAGACCACGTACATTCCCCAACACTTTTGTTTTGATTGACCGAACACGATGGGGGGAAAGGGATACCAGCTTTGGTTAAGTCCTGCACAGGTGGGTGGCACTGGCTTTTGCCACGCCCCGGGAATATGCTTATGTCGCTGAATGCCTATCCGTCAGGTCCGGCAATCTGGCGCGGCCACGTGTTTTGATTGCGAGCCCCGGAGGGGCGAAACACCGCAGTCCAGCGCGTAAGCGCCGGGAAAACGTTGGCATCTTCGGACAATGCCCTGTCACTCGGCAAGGTCGCGACATGTACTTGAAGCGATTACGGAGGCGATCCTACGTGAAACTCACATCCCGCGTTTTGATAATTCTGTTCGCTGCATTGCTTTCGTTCCCGTTCGCAACTGCTTCTCATGCCCAGGCTCCGGGCGACAAACTCTACGTAGTTACTCACGTTGACCTCACTCCGAACAACGTTGAGGACGGCACCAAGCTCCTCCAGCAATTCGCGGCCGATAGCCGGCACGATCCGGGCGTCGTCCGTTTCGAGTTGCTCGAGGACAACGACCGGCACAATCATTTCACACTGGTGGAAGTCTGGGAAAATTTCAAAGCGTTTGAAGCGCACGAAGCTGCCGAGCACACTAAAATTTTTCGTGAGAAGTTGCAGCCCATGCTCGGCAGCCCCTTTGACGAGCGCCTGCACCACATCATGCCCTAGCGCACACAGCGCAATGCGGTCGGTTGAGGGACGTTTGTCGACCACGGCTTTCACCATGCCCAAAACTCTCGGGATGTAGAGGTTCACCGCTGAGGAGGGAACCCGCACGCGGGGCGGCTTCTAATGAAAGTGCGAAATCAAAACCGCGTCGCTAATTGATTTTCCCCGCGCAAAGATCGTTTCATCGCCTTCGGGCGACCGCGCGAATGACCAGATCATATCCGCATTAAAATTGGTGATTTGCCGCGGCGTCAGGGCCGTCTTTCCCGGCAGTGCCAGTGGCTGCGCCCACAAGTTACTTACGCCCCCTTTCGTCACCAGAAACAAAATCGAACGGCCATCTTTCGCCCAGGCCACCTTCGCGCCGGCTTCATCGCCCAGATTTGCTCCCTGCGGCAGGGTATAGGTATTCTGCACTTCGCCGCTGTCAATACCCACCGTGGCGAGTGTCATCGGCTTGTCCGGACCGGGCGCATAACGGCCTGCTACCGAGCGTCCATCGGGCGAAATCACTGGAAACTCAAGATGCACGGTTCCAATCTGCGTCGCTGCGCCGCCGTCGGCGTCGATTTCCATCAGCTTTTCCGGGGCGGAAGATGCATCCTGATAAACAGTGAATTTACCATCGGGCGAACAGCTTGGCCGTTCGTCCTCCGGACCATTCGTGATTTGCCTCAGATTCGCGCCCTGCGAATTGCCGCGCCAGATCGTCGTGTGTCCCGAACTGTCGATCGAGGTGAAAACGATGTCTCCAGTCTTTTCGCACGCTGCTGGCCACACCGGCGACCCCGACGGAACCGTCACATCGTGCAAATCGGTTCCTTTCGAGGAGACGCTCGCCATCCTCAGGATGCCGGAAGTGTAATAGGTATAGAAGATTCGCTCCGGTGTGGCCCAGGCCAGTCCTCCTAATCCATCCGCCCGGCCCACTCCCGAGGTGATGGAATGCGGTTCCGAAAATGCCCCGCTCCCACCAGCCGCGATGGCCAAATTCGATCCGAACGACATTTGCGTGGTCGCCAGTGTTACGTCGTCTCCGCTCACACTCGTTCCGTTGTAGTAATTCAGGTCGTTCGTGATTCGCAGCCTGCTGCCCGCGGGATAGGCCACTTCCCAAACCTGTGCGTTGAACGACGTTCCGTTCTTCGGCAACGTGAACACGATTCCCGAACCGTCCCGAAGCCAGGTGAGTTGCGTCTGATATGTCCACATATCTCCACCCAGCCGCTTTTCTGTTCCAGAATCCACGGCCACTGTTTCCAGTAGATATTCATCTGGATCGTCGTTCGTTGTCTTCAATACCGCGATGCGTTTGCCATCCGGAGACCACGCCGGCCCGGAAGACGCGAAGGAACCTGGAAGCGCCACATTCACCAAAGCGCGTGCTCCGCTGCCGTCGGCGTTCGCGATCATAAGAGTTGACGTCATGTTGTCCGGCGATTGACGCACGAACACAAACTGCTTTCCATCCGGCGAAAAACCAATCGGGCTGTCCACATCGAACAGGATTTGCCTCGGAGTTCCGCCCAGTGACGCCACCTGATACAGCGACGAGTGGTTCGCCTTCATATCGTGCTCGATGAAGTACAAGTAGTTTCCATCCGGCGAAAATGCCAGGTTCCGCACCGGATCGGCCGATCCTGGGATTACTTTGGCGATGCTGCCTGTGGCCAGTTGCCTCACCCACACGCTGGATGCGTTGTTGTCGGTCTGCACATATGTGAGCCACTTGCCATCGGCAGAAATCGATGGTGACTCAATATTCCCGGAAGACGTCACCGGTGAAATCATCATTTTCATGAAGTCGCCGCCGTCATGCCGGCCATAACGGTTGTGCAGGCTAAGTCCCAAAAATGTTCCGATCGCCACCACAATCACTCCGGCCACCAGCGGCAGGATCCATCGGTTGCGCCGTCGCAGCGGCAATGCCGCGGTTTTGGCAGTTGCCGAAAGCGGCGCGGGTTCCAATGCGTCCACCGCGGTTAATGTGGAAGATCTTCTGGGAGTCTCGGGTGCGTTTCCTCCTGAAACAACGTGCAGCTTCGTTGAGTCCGTATCGCGCTTGAATCGCTTTAGATCGGCGCGCATCTCCGCCGCTGTCTGGTACCGCAGGTCGCGGTCCTTTTCGATGGCCTTGCAGATGATTTCTTCAAATCGGATAGGCAATGCCGGATTAACCGAACTGGCCGCTGGAGGTTGCCGGTTCAGGATCGCATCAAAAATCAGCGCCGAAGTAGCCCCTTCAAAAGCAGCCCGTCCCGTAGCCATTTCATAAAGCACCGCTCCCAGGCTGAACAGATCGGTTCGCCCGTCAAGTTCTTCGCCGCGCGCTTGCTCCGGCGACATGTACGCCACCGTCCCAAGCGTGCTCCCGGGGCTGGTCAGTAGCATGTTGTCCGTTGTGACTTCCGTCGTCGCATTGCCGCTGGTCACCGCCTCGGCGATCCGCCGCGAAACGCCTTGTTTCGCCAACCCGAAATCCAGGATCTTTGTCTGGTTCCGTGATGTGACGAAGATATTCGCAGGCTTGATATCCCGATGAACGATGCCTCGCGAATGCGCCGCATCCAGCGCATCTGCGATCTGAATTCCCCAGTCAAGCAGCAGTTCCAGACTCAGCGGGCGCCCAGCCATGCGTTCGCGCAGGGTTTGGCCCTCCACCAGTTCCATTACATAAAACGGCGTCCCGTTATATTCGCCGGTATCGTAAATCGTGCAGATGCCAGGATGGTTCAACGATGACGCCGCGCGCGCCTCTCTCTGAAATCTTTCCAGCGCGGCGGGATCGCGCGCCAGATCCGCGGAGAGAAACTTGAGCGCCACCGGTCTTCCCAACCGCGTATCTTCGGCTCGGTAGACTTGGCCCATTCCGCCCGCGCCAAGTATCTCTATAATTTTGTAATGGGAAACTGTTTCGCCGATCATTTCGTTGAAAACTATTCTACATGGTCATTGAGGGCGGGGCGAACGGCTCTCGCTACAAGTCCGAAACAAAAGCGGAAGCGGGCGAGCGCCCGTTTCCCCCTAAAACAGCGCGCTTTCTTGCCTTACTGCGCGGGTGTTGGCCGCGGCATCACCGTGATGCTTACTGGTTGATCGAGCTGGAAATCCAGCTTCGTTTCCGACGGAACCTTTACCTGTTTTCCTTTGGTTGCGCCCTGGTAGACGCCGCCCGCGCCCCCGCCGACTCCCGCGCCAATCGCCGCTCCTCTTCCGCCTCCTGCCAGTGCGCCGATGATGGCTCCCAGAGCTGCACCGCCCCCCACCTTCTCTGCAGTGTTCTTACCGCGAGAGCTGCCTTCTACCGAATAAGTGTTGCTCACCAGCGGATAGGACCTTCCCTGGTATTCCAATTTGATCAATTCGAGATGCAGCTCGCTCTTTCCGCTCAGGTGCCCCGCCGAGCTCGCGTCCGATAACCGCACATACACATCCACCCCACGGGGAATCACGACCTGGTCACCAACAACAAGTGGCGCCTCTAAGGAAGCGTGAAAGATCTCGCCGGCCTTATTGACCGAAGAATCCACTCCATCGATCATGCGAATGGTCACCGTCGAACCCGCCGGTATGGTCACCGGTTTCGGTTCGGGAGGTGGCGGTGGCGGCGGAGGTGGTGCCGCCGGATTGGCCACGGGTTGTGTGGCCGGCGCAATGGGCGGTGGGGTTTGATCCGACGGCGGTGAATATCGTTGATCTTGTTGCGCAGGCTCTGGCGGAGTGAAATTCTGAGCGAGCTCAGCTCGCCGCTTTTCCCTCTCCTTCTTCTTTTCTTTTCGCGGAGTCACCACATCATCCGCAACAGTCGCCGGTGGTGGTGTCGCTGGGGCAGCGGCGACTTGAGGGTCGGGAGCGGCATTCTGCGCCGTTTGCACCGTCATCTGGTCGTTAACTTTGCTGACGCCGGCCGTCTGGGTCGCGATCTTGTACGCTTCGTAGCGGGCCGCATCGTTACTTATGCTTCCGGTGAGCGTCACTTCGCCGTTTTTCGACGTGACCTGCAGGGTCGAATCTTTCAGCGCCGCGTCCGAGAACATCTGCGATTTGATATTTGTCACCACTGCTGTATCGTCCGGCTTTCTGGCACAGCCGGATACCAATAGGATCGCAAGCAACCCGGCGCAGAACGCGCATTTCTGCCGCATCAGATTTACCTCCGGAAACCACCCGTTTCAATTTTAGATCCGTAGCCGTGCGAACGCGCAAACCGGCGCTCCGCAGATTCTACTACGATGCAGAACCAGTCCTGAGTGCTGTCCAGGTGGGAAAATACGCTGTTTGTTGCCAGAGAGTCTACTGTTCGGTGCGAACCGCGATGATCTGATTCTTTTCGCTGCGCACTTCAATGGCGACCGGCGGGCGGAACGCCGGCCCTTGCACCACCTCTCCCCGCACCAGCCCGCCCGGCGCATTCCCATACTTGGTCAGGTCGAAAAGGCTCTTGTTGCACGGGTCAGCCACCATCGGATGGCTTGCGGTGAAGTCGTAATCTTGCTGCAATCTTCTCAAGTTGGTCACATATTCAAGATCGCAGGTTCCGTACGGCTCGCGCATCGAAAATGCCCACAATGCCCCACCAGGCAATCGCACCACCATCGCCGGTGTCTGCCGTTGTGTGACTTGATCGCGAAAGTAGAATTGCTTCGCGGACCATGGTTTAGCCAATTGTGCGCCCGTGGCCACCGTTCCTGGCGCCACTGGCCAATTGTTATTGCTTTCAGCTGTCTGTGGCTCTTTTTCTGCCAGTTGTTTCGCCGCTGTTGGAGCAGATTCCACGCTTGCGGCGGGATTTACAGGCGCGGCCTTCTGGCCGTGTCCATACAGAAAGAAGATTGTCGCTAGCGCTCCCACAAGTGTAATTCCCACCCACACGAACTTTAGATTTTCGGCTGTTACCTCTGGTTGAACATCAGGAAGTGCGCCGATTTCTGGAGCGGCCAATTCCTCGGAAGTCCCGGCAGCGTGCTGCGGCGCTTGTTCGTGATCGGAATGATCGGAAACGCCCGGTATCCGTGGCTGCGCGGGCTTGAACGGGTCTAGCGGTTGGATGGCTGGCGTCTTGTTCTCAGGCATGAGCTGGCGCCGCGTGCGGCACATTTAGCTTGATTCCGTCGCGCTCGCTTTGCAACTGAACGACGCGTTTTGGCTGTTAACTAATTGGTTTGCAGCCTGACGAGTACCAAGGCGATAGATATTCCTTTTTCAGGAGACCGGGCCGAGCGAGAGGGAATTGTGCGCCGCGCATTCGTGGACGTTTGCCAGGCTCAGTAGCAGTTCGAGCATGCGGTCGCGTTCTTCCGGCTTGGGATCGCCCGCATCTTCTTCCAGGTTGTTCACGATCGCGAGAGCGTCGGTGAGCAATCTCTGCAGGCGGGGCGCATCGATAGGATGCCCTTCGCGGCATTGTTCCATGGCTTCGCCCACGCGATTGAATGCTTCATCCAGGAAATGTTCCAGACACATTTTTTCTTCGGCGAGGCTCTGCGGAATGAGATTGGAACAGGGAGTGCGGCGGCAAAGTCCAGCAATCACAGCCATCATGGCGATCGAGCTCCTCAGAACGAACGCTCAGAGGGCAGGAGAGTAGCACAATTTTTGTGAACGGAAGAAAAAAGCGCGGGTCGGAATTCTGAAATTATCAACAGGTAAAAGCGAGGCTGCAACAAAAATGAAGGTGCGTTTAGGCTTCGACGCCGTGGCACTTTTTGTATTTTTTCCCGGAACCGCAAGGGCAAGGATCGTTCCGGCCAACTTTCGCGGCGGCGCGCACCGGCTTAGGCGGCTCGGCTTGCGCCGGGCCCGCCTGGAATTGCAGATCCTTCTGCTGCTGTTGTTGCCTTCTTTCGATCTGCTTGGCCTGATCCTCGGGACGCGCGGGTTGCATCAGGAACAGGAAGCGCACCGCTTCGGTGTCGATGCGGTCCATCATCTCTTCGAACAGCGTGAACGCCTCTTTTTTGAATTCGACAAGCGGATCCAGCTGTCCATATCCTCGCAGGCCGATGCCTTCCTTCAGGTGATCGAGCGTGAGCAGGTGGTCTTTCCATTGCGCGTCGACGATATCGAGAAGAATGTGGCGTTCGAGCCAGCGGAGCATCTGCTCGCCGAACATCCCTTCTTTCTCTTCGTACCGCGCTTTTACCTTTTCGATGAGATCGTCTTTGAGCTGTTCGTGATTCAACTGGCCGGTATCGATGTTCGCGGACTTCAGGTCGAAACCGAACTGATTCAGCAGTTCGTTGCCGAGCTGCGTGGTGTTCCACTGATCCGGATGCTGTGTGGAAGGAGCGTATGTTTCGGCCAGTGAATTGGCGATCGCTTCGGCGCGCTCCAGCACGAATTCTTTTTGATCGCGGCCTTCCAGGAACGAACGGCGCAGACCGTAGACCGTCTCGCGCTGCTTGTTCATCACGTCGTCATATTCGAGCAGGTGTTTGCGCGCTTCGAAGTTCTGTGCTTCCACCGCTTTTTGCGCGTTCTCGATGCGCTTGCTGATCAGCTTTGATTCGATTGGTACGCCTTCGGTCATGCCCAGCCGGAACATCAGCGCTTTCACGCGCTCGCCGCCGAAAATTCGCAACAGGTCGTCTTCGAGTGACAGAAAGAATCGTGAGGAACCCGGATCGCCTTGTCGCCCCGCGCGGCCGCGCAACTGATTGTCGATGCGGCGTGCCTCGTGGCGTTCGGTACCAAGAATGTGCAGCCCGCCCATGGCCACCACTTCGTCATGCTCTGTTTTGCACTGCTGCGCGAACCCGTCGAACACCGGCTTCCATTGATCGAGTGGCACCTGAAAGATTTTGCCTTCCACCTGGAAGAGAACCATCGGCGTGTGTCCCGCGCCGTTGCCCGATCCATTCGCTTCCGCCACAGCCGTCTGCATTCCGGAACTTGCGGCTGCGGTGGCTGTGCCACCCGCATCGGCTTGGGCCGGAGTTTCCGCGTTTGCTGGTGCGCCCGCGCCAATTACGGCGCTTGCCGGAGCGTACGGCATGGCCAGCTTGTTTTTGAGGAAATGCTCACGAGTCATAGCCTCAGGGTTGCCGCCGAGCAGGATGTCGGTTCCGCGTCCGGCCATGTTCGTTGACACGGTCACCGCGCCTTTGCGGCCCGCCTGCGCGATGATCTTCGCTTCGCGCTCGTGCTGCTTGGCGTTCAACACCTGGTGTGGTATCCCGGACTTCTTCAGCAGTTCCGCGATCTTTTCTGATTTTTCAATGGAGATGCTGCCGACCAGCACGGGCTGTCCGCTTTCGTAGTATTGGCGAATGCCACCGGCGCGCGTGCCGTCTTCCTGAATAATTCCGTTCACCGCCGCATCGAATTTTTCCGGCTCGGTGCGATAAACTACGTCAGAGTTTTCGATGCGAATCAGCGGCTTGTTGGTGGGAATGGCCACCACTTCGAGTGCATAAATCTTGTGGAATTCGGGCGCTTCGGTTTCCGCCGTTCCGGTCATGCCGGAGAGCTTTTTGTACATGCGGAAATAGTTCTGGAAAGTAATGGTGGCGAGCGTCTGGTTTTCGCGCTCGATCTTCACGCCTTCTTTGGCTTCGACGGCTTGGTGCAATCCGTCTGACCAGCGGCGGCCCGGCATTTGGCGCCCGGTGAACTCGTCGACGATGACCACTTCGCCTTCTTTCACCACGTAGTCGACGTCTTTCTCGAACAGCGTATGCGCGCGCAGCCCCTGGTACACGTGGTGCAGCAAGTCGATATTGCCCGGATCGTACAAATTGGTAAGGTTCAGCAATCGTTCCGTTTTCGACACGCCTTCTTCGGTCAGTGTCGCGGTGCGCATTTTCTCGTCCAGCGTGTAGTCGATTTCCTGGATCAGTTTCGGAATTATTTTGTCAATCTTGTAATACTTGTCGGTGGATTCCTCGGCGGGGCCGGAAATAATCAGCGGCGTGCGGGCCTCGTCGATCAGGATCGAGTCCACTTCGTCGACGATGCCGAAGTGGTGCTCGCGCTGCACGCAATCTTTCAGGTCATACTTCATGTTGTCGCGCAGGTAGTCGAAACCGAACTCGTTGTTGGTGCCGTAGGTGATGTCCGCGCCATAGGCGGCGCGGCGCTGCACGTCGTCCAGATCGTGAACGATCACACCCACGGTCATGCCCAGCATCTTGTAGATAGGACCCATCCACTCCGCGTCGCGGCGGGCCAAGTAATCGTTCACGGTGACGATGTGGACGCCCTTGCCGGTGAGCGCGTTCAGGCAAGCGGGCAAAGTGGCTACGAGCGTTTTTCCTTCGCCCGTTTTCATTTCGGCAATGCGGCCCTGATGCAGCACGTATCCGCCGATGAGCTGCACATCGAAATGCCGCATGCCCAGAGTGCGGCGGCCTGCTTCGCGAATCACCGCAAAAGCCGGCACGATGGCCGGGTCGACCGCTTCGCGCAGCTTGTCCTTGTAATTCGGGTCGTCGCGCTCGACGCCTTCCAGGCGCCCTTGCACTTCCGCGCGCAGCTCATTCATGTGCTCGCCAATCTGCGCATCGGTGAGATTCTTCATCTCCGGCTCGAGCGCGTTGATGGCCTCAACCGTGGGCTGAATCTTTTTGACGTCGCGCTCGTGCTTGGTGCCAATAAAACGCGCAACGACGCTGTCTATGACCTTCTCAATGTCCATACTGTGTGTTGTCTGGCTTTGAGGTTCCTCGGAACCCGTGTGCTGTCAGCAACTTCCTTGAGGTGAAGTTTTGCCCGGAACGCAATCCGGAGACATCTCCTTCTGCATTGTATCCGCTTGCGGCCCTTTCCGCAAAAGCCCAATGGAGTAAGGTTTGGTCTTTGGTCGCGAAGGCGCCAAGCCCACTAATGATCCGGTGTGCTCTTTTTTTGTGAATTTAAAAGGACGATTTCACCGACGATTAGAACGAGTCTCGAGGCTGTGTTTTCTGCGAGTTACGCGCGTGCCGACGCGGCTGGGACTGTCGATTAGAAGGCAGGGCAAGTTCGGCGAAAAATCGAGGTTCCCGCGGACAAACTGGACGCGGGCTGCACACACCAACTGCCACGTTTGGTTTACTGCTCGCATCGCAGCACCATACATCTCAGTGTTACGGCTGGCGCAGAGGAAACGCCGGGCGCTGGCGAAGGTGGCTATCGCACCGAAGTTGGCGATACGTTGTACTGGATGCTGCGCGCGGAAAGAGACTATGCGCAGCTGGTCCCGGTTCGTATGCAGGCTCGAGTCATCCCGTGGTCGTGGTTTAGACCGTCGCCTTGAATGGGCATCCTGCCTCCCGATGCAGTTCGGGAGATCGAATTAGTAATCATGGTCGCGGTAGGTGACCGAATAGATGGTTGGTGGAACCTGTGAAGGGCCACCGAACGATTGCAGAACGAGCCTTGGTCTCATGCAGCAAAGCAGAAAGCAGCAAAAGCAAATGCTTTCCCTGGAAGTGAAAAACAAAACCCTCCGAGCGAGAGTCGCGCACACGTCTGACTTGCCCAGAAACTGGGAGGTTCCTGCGTCGGTGCGCTGACGAAAAGTGAAGAGGGATTCTTCGCGCAAAAGCGCGCTCAGAGAGTGTGACGTTATTCCGAGGAACGCGAATTTTGTCGCGTAAACCGATTCTTTTCAGTATCGATTTTCGCGCAAAATCAAAAAAGTCACAGCCTCTCAGAATGACGAGCGCTCGCTAAGGTATTTGAGATTACTTCTGGCCTGATCCGATTCGGTGATGATTCCAACCGCGTGAAAGTCTGTATAATGCGAAGCTTACGACTTAACTTTGGACGACTTCCCCAAAAGGCCGAGTCCAACGGCTTAGGGTTCAATGGGCATTCGAGTCGCTCTCAATCACACGACCTGCTACAAGTATCCCAAGCCGGTCTGGCTTTCGCCCCAGGTTGTCCGTCTGCGCCCCTCGCCACACTGCGAGACGAAGATTGCGAGCTATTCGCTGAAGGTGACGCCGAGTCAGCATTTCATCAACTGGCAGCAGGACCCCTACGGTAATTACCTGGCGCGGTTGGTTTTCCCCGAGAAGACCAGGGAATTTTCGGTGGTGGTGGATCTGGTGGCTGAGCTGACGGTCAGCAACCCCTTCGATTTTTTCCTGGAAAAATATGCCGAGGAGTTTCCATTCAGCTACGAACCGGTGCTGCTGCGGGAGCTTGCGCCCTATCTGGAGGTAACGCCACCGGGACCGCTGCTCACGGAGCTGATCGCGGAATTCAAACGCGAGAAGGTTCGCACGGTCGATTACCTGGTGGAGGTCAATCAATTACTGCAGCAGCGAATTAAATACCTGATTCGGATGGAGCCGGGCATTCAGACGCCGGAGGAAACGCTGCGGCTGAAGAGCGGCTCCTGCCGGGACACCGGCTGGCTGATGGTTCATCTGCTGCGGCATCTGGGATTGGCGACGCGCTTCGTTTCCGGTTACTTGATTCAGCTCGCGCCCGACGTGAAGGCCCTCGACGGCCCCAGCGGGACAGAGCGGGACATTACCGATCTTCACGCCTGGGTGGAAGTATATCTGCCCGGGGCGGGCTGGATCGGCCTCGATCCAACGTCGGGATTGTTCGCCGGCGAAGGGCACATTCCGCTGGCCTGCTCGGCCGATCCGATGACGGCGGCGCCGATCAGCGGGTTCTTTGCGGAAGATGATCCGTCGGTGGTCGAGTCGGAAAAGGGAGAGGACTTAACGGCGAAGCACGGCATTCAGCCTGAATTCACATTTTCAATGTCGATCGCGCGCATTCATGAAGATCCGCGCGTGACCAAGCCGTATAGCGACGAGCAGTGGCTGGAGATCGAAGCGCTGGGGCATCAGGTGGATGCGGATTTGAAGGCGCACGACGTGCGGCTGACCATGGGCGGCGAGCCAACGTTTGTTTCCATCGACGACATGGATGGAGCGGAGTGGAACAGCACCGCGCTGGGACCGCACAAGTACGAACGTGCTCACATTTTGTTCCGGCGGCTGCGAGACAGGTTCGCTCCGTGCGGTTTGCTGCATTATGGCCAATCGAAGTGGTATCCGGGGGAATCGCTTCCGCGCTGGGCGCTGGGACTTCACTGGCGGAAAGATGGACAGCCGGTGTGGCGCAATCCGTCGCTGATAGCGGATGAGACGAAGCCAGGGGATGTGAAAAGCGAGCAGGCGCACGCGTTTATCTGGATGCTGGCGGAGCGGCTGGGTGTGAATCCCGATCGCGCGCTGCCGGGATATGAGGATGCGTGGTACTACCTCTGGAAAGAGCGGCGGCTGCCCACAAACGTGGACCCGTTCGAGAGCAAGCTTTCGAATCCTGAGGATCGAGCGCGGCTGGCGAAAGTGTTCGAGCAGGGCCTGGACAAAGTCGTAGGGTACGCGTTGCCGCTGCGCCGTGAATTTTACGATGACGACACGAACGGGTGGTCGAGCGGCACCTGGTTTCTACGCTCCGAGCGAATGTACCTGACTCCTGGCGATTCCCCGATGGGCTACCGGCTGCCACTGGATTCACTGCCGTGGGTGGCTGAGTCCGAGTATCCGTTTATACATGAGCAGGACCCAATGGAGGAGAGGGCGCCGCTGCGAGACCGCGAGGCGCTATCGAGGCAGATTCGACTTTCCGGATGGCCGGAGGCGAGGAGCCCGCTGGGACTTATGGAGCAGGCGCTGGAAAACGGCCCCGGATCGACGCGGAGTTTGCGCCGGAGGCGACCCGAGCCTGTAGCGCCCACGCAGGGAGAGTCAGCGCCGTGGCTCATTCGCACCGCGATCTGTTCAGAGGTGCGGGGCGGGGTATTGCGTGTGTTCATGCCGCCGCAACGATATCTCGAGGATTATCTGGAGCTGGTGAGCGCCGTAGAAGACACCGCCGCGAGCCTGGGAATTCCGGTGTTGATTGAAGGCTATACGCCTCCGCATGATCCGCGACTGAACACGATCAGAGTTACTCCCGATCCGGGCGTGATCGAAGTGAACATGCATCCGGTGACATCCTGGGACGAGCTGGTGAAAAACACAAACGCGCTCTACGAAGAGGCGCGACTGAGCCGTCTGGGAACCGAGAAGTTCATGCTGGACGGCCGGCATACGGGGACGGGCGGCGGGAATCATATTGTGGTGGGCGGGCCGAAACCATCCGATTCACCGCTGCTGCGGAATCCGGGGCTGCTGCGCAGCCTGGTGGGCTACTGGCACAACCATCCTTCGCTTTCCTATCTTTTCAGCGGACTTTTCGTGGGGCCGACGAGCCAGGCGCCGCGCGTGGATGAAGCGCGCAACGATCAGGTGTACGAGCTGGAAATTGCGTTCCGGCAGATTCCGGAGGGCTATTGTCCGCCGTGGCTGGTGGACCGGATCTTTCGCAACGTGCTGATCGATGCGACGGGGAACACGCATCGCGCGGAATTCTGCATCGACAAGCTGTACACGCCGGAGTCAGCGGCGGGGCGTCTGGGGCTGCTGGAGATGCGGGCGTTCGAGATGCCGCCGCACTCGCGCATGAGCCTGACGCAGCATCTGCTGCTGCGATCCTTGATCTCGCGCTTCTGGAAGCAGCCGTACCGTCAGAGCCTTGTGCGATGGCGCACGGAGATTCACGATCGCTTCCTGCTGCCTCATTTTGTACAGCAGGATATCGAGGATGTGCTGGGCGAGCTGAAGGAATTTGGATATCCGCTGCGGACCGAGTGGTTCGCACCGCATTTCGAATTCCGCTTTCCTTTCTATGGAAAAATCGAACACCGCGGAATCGAGTTGGAGCTGAGGCAAGCGATTGAACCGTGGAACGTGCTCGGTGAGGAACCCGGGGCGAGCGGAACGGTTCGCTACGTGGATTCCTCGGTGGAACGGCTGCAGGTGCTGGTGAATGGAATGGTGGACTCGAGGCACGTGGTCACGTGCAACGGGACTCGCGTGCCGCTTCATCCGACGGGAACGAACGGGGAGTTTGTGGCGGGAGTGCGTTACAGGGCCTGGCAGCCGGCAAACAGCCTGCACCCGACCATCCCGGCGCATGCGCCGCTTATTTTTGACATTGTGGATACCTGGTCGGGGCGATCCATCGGCGGATGCACCTACAATGTCGCGCATCCTGGCGGGCGGAATTATGAACGGTTTCCAGTGAACGCGAACGAAGCGGAGAGCCGGCGTATTGCGCGATTTTTCAAGTTCGGCCATACGCCCGGGAAGATGAAGGTGGGCGAAGAGAAAATCAGCAAGGAATTTCCGCTTACGCTGGACCTGCGCCTGATTCACGAAGCGCGGGCATGAACTTACACGTGCCGCACGATTCCATAAACATCCAAGGAACCCTTTCGCCAGGGTTTGCGGAGCGATACGCGCAAAAAGCAACCGCCGCGGACGAAATGCTGGAGCCGAACCGGGCGCTGCGGCCGCATTGGCAACCGCTGATTTCCATGCTGGACGAGTTGGGCCCGCGCGAGCTCGGCAAGCGCTGGGAACAGGCGCGGCGTTTCATCCACCACAACGGCGTGAGCCATAACGTGTATGGCGATCCGGACGGGCTGGACCGTCCATGGAGCCTCGACCTTATCCCGCTGCTGATTCCTTCGGAGCAATGGGACCGGTTGAGCGAAGGATTGGTGCAGCGGGCGCAATTGCTCGATCGGCTGCTCGCGGATTTGTACGGCCCGGCCGAAACGGTGCTGAAAGGTCTGCTTCCACCGGAATTGTTGTGGGCAAATTCCGGTTTCTTGCGTCCGTGCCATGGCAGCATTCCGACACATAGCCATTGGTTGCATCTGTATTCCGCGGACATCGTACGCACGGCCAGCGGCGAATTCCAGGTGCTCACGGACCGCACGCAGGCGCCATCCGGCGCGGGCTATTCGCTCGAGAATCGCATCGTGCTTTCGCGCACGCTGCCCTCGGAATTCCGGCAGTGCAACGTGGAGCGGCTGGCATCGTTCTTTTCCTCGCTGCGGAACACACTGGCTTCGCTGGCGCATACGAACCACGACGACCCGTACGTGGTTTTGCTGACTCCCGGTCCCTACAACGAAACGTACTTCGAACATTCCTATTTGGCGCGCTACCTGGGCTATCCGCTGGTGCAGGGCAATGACCTCACCGTGCGCGATTCGACGGTGTATGTAAAAACTCTCGAAGGGCTGCGTCGCGTGGATGTGATCTTGCGCCGCGTGGATGACGATTATTGCGATCCGCTGGAATTATTTCCGGGGTCGTATCTGGGAGTGCCGGGACTGTTGCAGTGCGCGCGGCTGGGAAAAGTGGCGGTGGCCAATGCGCTGGGCACGGGTATTCTGCAGGCGGCTGGATTTTTGCCTTTCTTGCCGGCACTGTGCCGGTATTTGCTGGGCGAAGAACTGAAATTGCCGTCGGTGCAGAGCTGGTGGTGCGGGGATGCGTCCTCGCTGCAGTATGTTTTGGAAAATTTAGGCGATCTGGTGATCAAGTCGGCATATCCGACGCAGGGAGAGGATCCCGTGTTCGCGGAGGACCTGCCGCGCGACGAACGCGATGAGCTGGCGCAACGCATTCGCGCCTACCCGGAGAAATATGTGGCGCAGGAGCGCGCGGTCTCCTGCAGCACGCCGTCGCTGGTGGCGAATGATCTGGAGCCGCGGCGTTGCGTGATCCGCTCGTATCTTGTGGCTGAGGGCGATTCGTACGTGGTGATGCGTGGCGCACTCACACGGATCGCCCCTTCCAACGATTCTCTGGTGGTTTCGCTGCAGCGCGGCGGCGGGAGCAAAGATACCTGGGTGGTGTCGCAAGCGCCCGTAAGCCAAGTAACTCTTCTGCCGCCCGCGGGCGAGCCGGTGCCGCTCAGCCGCGAGGGAGGTGGCCTGACCAGTCGCGTGGCGGACGATCTTTTCTGGCTGGGGCGTTATCTCGAACGTGGCGAATCCCAGGTGCGGCTGTCTCGGGGAACCATCGCGCGGATAACGGATCAGAGCGGTGTTGACAACACCTATGCCATTGAAAAGTTGCTGGCCGCGTGGCCCACGGGATTCTTGCTGCGGGCTAACGTGGAGCTCAATCTCGAATTCATTGAGGGTTTGCTGGGGCAAGTCGATGGGAGCGGATTGCGGGGGCTGATCGCGTCCGTGCACGGGTTTGCGAGAGTGTTGCGCGACCGGTTTTCGTCGGACGCGTGGCGGATTCTGCAGCAAATCTATAGCTGTGTGACGGACGTTCAGGTTGATCCGAACCATCCGGCGTTGCGCATTCCGGAGCTGCTCGACAATCTGATCGAAAGGTTCGCGGCGTTTGCCGGGCTAGCGGGGGATTCCATGACGCGCGGCCAAGCCTGGAGGTTTCTCGAGATTGGACGCCGGATCGAGCGCGTGGATTTTATCGCGCGGTTTCTGCGCAAGACGCTGACTGTTCCCGGCAGCGATTCAGGCCTGCTGGAAGCGGTGCTCGAAGTGATGGACTGCTCGCTCACGTATCGCAGAAGATATCTGACGCACGTGGAAACGCATGCGGTGGCGGATCTGCTTCTCGCCGACGAGAGCAATCCGCGCGGAGCGGCGTTTCAGTTGGCGCAACTCGAGCAACACCTGAATGCGCTGCCGCGAGAGAACAATCAACTCGACCGCAACCGCGACCGGCGGACGCTGCTGAAGCTGCGCACGTCGATCCAACTGGCGGACCTGATGGAATTGTGCCGGGTACCGGAGGGCCAGCCCAGAAGGGCGCTGCATGCGCTGTTGTCGGAGGTGATCGACCAGCTCGCGCTGCTTTCGGACGCTGTGGCGCGGCTCTATTTCTCGCACGTGGAATTTTCGCGCGAGCTTGGCGAAGTGTCCGAGGAAACCACGTGATTTACCGAATCGCGCACAAAACGCGGTACGAGTACGCCGACGCGGTGCCTCTCTCGCACAATCTGATGCGGGCGCGGCCGCGCAACACCAGCGCGCAGAGCTGTCGATGGCACGATTTTTCTATTTTACCGGTGCGAGCCATTCGCGGCGAGCACCTGGACTATTTCGGCAATCACGTTTCGTGGCTGAGCGTGGAAGAGCCGCACACGGAACTGACCATCGATTCGCACAGCGAAGTGGAGGTGCGGCTGGAATTGCGGCCGGAGCTTTCGCAGGCGCGGGCATGGGAGCAGGTGGCGGAGGCGATACGCGGTTCATCGGACGTGATTCCCGCGCGACAGTTCACATTCGATTCGCTGCACGTGCGGCGATCCTCGGAGCTGGCTGCTTACGCGCTGAGTTCGTTTCCTCCGGGGCGTTCGCTTCTTGAGTGCGCGTTCGATTTGACCAAGCGTATCCACGTTGAGTTCAAGTATTTGCCGGGGTCGACGAAGATCGGCACGCCGAGCCTGGAAGTGCTGCAGCACCGGCGCGGCGTGTGCCAGGATTTCGCGCACTTGCAGATTGCGTGCTTCCGTTCGCTAGGCTTGGCGGCCCGCTATGTGAGCGGATACCTGGTGACCACGCCGCCCCCGGGTAAGCCGCGGCTGACCGGAGTGGACGCTACGCACGCGTGGGTCAGCCTGTTCGATCCGGATTTCGGCTGGGTGGATTTTGATCCGACCAATGGAGTGATGCCGCTCGACTCGCACATCACCGTGGCGTGGGGGCGCGATTATGACGATGTGGGGCCCATCCGTGGAATCCTGATCGGCGGACACCGGCAAAAGCTGGATGTGAGCGTCGACGTGGTCCCGATCGAGAGCGGGTTCTAACTCTCAACTCAACGAGACGGCAACTTGCGGCGCGGGTTCGGCGATCCCGCTCGATGTGATCACTTCGGATATGAAGCGCAATTTTTCGATGACCTCAGGACTCAGTACAAAGGGATACAAATCCGGATGGCCCATGCTGCGGTTGATGCTGTTGAGCACCACCACCAGCTTCAGCCATTCTTCGATCATAGAGTCAAATTTATCGGGCTTTGCCGCTGACACTTCTGTGTTCGTGTTCGCGAGCCGCGATGCTTTGCGGATGCTCCTGCCCTTCAGGCCGAAGTCGTTGGCGACTTCGAGCGTGTCGCAGATATGCAGCACGTGTGACCAGCTCTCGGCCCAGTCTTCCCAGGGATGCGCGGTGGAGTAGGCGCTGATGTAGTGGTCCTGCCAATCGGCAGGGATGGGATTCGCGTAGTATTTCTGCAGCGCCTGAGCGTAGTCCGCACGGTCATCGCCAAAAAGTTCGCGGAAGCGGCCGAGGAAATTGGCGTCGCGCACCAAACGATCCCAATAGTAATGGCCGATTTCGTGGCGGAAATGGCCGAGCAAAGTGCGGTACGGCTCGTTCATGGAGATGCGCGTTTTCTCGCGGTAGCCGTCGTCGGCTTCGGCGATGTTCAGCGTGATGATGCCGTTGTCGTGCCCCGTGAGAACGCGAGTGACGGTGCCGTCAGCATTGGTCACATCCGAGAGGAATCGAAACGTCAGGCCCTTTTCCGGATCATGGAGCTTGTTGCTCAGCGGAAGGTGCAGGCTCAGCAAGGTATATAGCAGGCGACGCTTCGCCACCTCCATTGCGGCCCATAGGACGTGATTGCCGCTGATGCTCAGGTCGGGGATCACTTCGTTCAGCCGGCAGGATTGGCAGAAGACCTCGTTTGTTTCCTCTTCCGGAATCATCCAGTTGCAAACCGATTCGCGGGCGTAGTTCCGGCACTTTTTGTAAGTTTTCCTGGAAACATCCGAAGGCACGGTGAAAGAACCGTTTGGCGCAGGGTCAATCGTGCAGAGGGCAAGCGCGTCCGGCAGAAACCCCAGTTCCTTTTTGCAGGCAATGCAAAACACATTTTGGAAGAAAACCAGTTGGCCGCAGGTGCAGGAGAAAGTTTTCATGGATTTGTATTCGCTGGTGAGAGTCTCACGTAATAGAGGGAGTGGCGCAACCTCAATTCCAGTGGGTAATTTCCGTAGGGAATTGATGGTAGACAGCGCTGGAAACCGGGATTGCCAAGGGGACCGGGAATCGACGCACTCTTCGCGCGCAATTCATATCAAAAAGGCGCGAAGGGATGCGGCACCCGGCCGGGGATTGCGGATGGCGTGGCAGGGAGTTAGTGCGACGCGAATTGAGCACACGAAGAGAGGTCGCTCGACTCGCTCCGTTCTACCGCGCCCCTAGCCGGGTCGCAAACACTTCGCTCGCTTTGATGACAAGTGCAGTTGGTGCCAATGGTGAGTCGGAGGTGAAAACGCGCTGGCGGCGACGGCGAGCAAGAAAGAGCGATTCTTCGCGCAATTTCGGCGCTCAGAATGACGAGCGCTCTCTACGAACTGAAGAGTCGGGGGGGAGCCGATACCCGGCACCCGGCTAGTGGAGCTGTTTTACCGCTTCTAGGACCAGTTCATGCAGGCCGGAGCCGCCGTGCGCCACGTAGTCCAGAATCTGCTCGCGCATGCGAGGCTCCCAAAAATGTTTCAGATGGTCGGTGATGCCCGCGACGGCCTCATCCTTAGGATAGGCGCCAAAAAAGAGGGCGATCTGATTGGCCATGTGAACCATGTTCTGATCTTCCACGGCTAATCGTCGGAGGTGCTTCCCGCGGAAATGGCGTCGGAAATTTGCGTGGTGGCGCGACGCATCTCGCGATAGTGCTCCTGCCATTCGGAAAGGTGCTTGGCCAGCCGCACCTGCACAGCGGTGACTTTGTACTCGGGGCAGTTGGTGGCCCAATCCGAAAATTCGGTGGTGACCACGTTGGCGCCAGTCAAAGCGTGATGGAATGTGGTATAGACGACGCCCGGCTGCATGCGTTCGGAAATTTGCGCGTGCAAAGTGATTTCTCCGGCGCGGCTGGTAAGCGAAACGAGTTCGCCATCGCGAATGCCGCGGTTTTCCGCGTCGAAGGGATGAATCTCGAGCACGTCTTCCTGGTGCCAGGCATTGTTCGGGGTGCGGCCGGTCTGCGCGCCCACGTTGTACTGGGAAAGAATGCGGCCGGTAGTAAGAATTAAAGGGAAGCGATCCGTGGTGCGCTCGTCGGTGGGCACGAATTCAGTGATCATGAAGCGGCCTTTGCCGCGAACGAATCCGCCGATGTGCATGACGGGCGTACCTTCGGGCGCTTTGTCATTGCAGGGCCACTGAATGCTGCCGAGGCGGTCCAGCTTTTCGTAGCTGACGCCCGCAAAGGTGGGAGTGAGACGGGCGATCTCGTCCATGATTTCCGAGGGATGGTTGTAATGCATGGGATAGCCAAGCGCTTCGGAAAGCGCGAGCGTGATTTCCCAATCGGCTTTACCAGCGATCGGGGGAATCACCTTGCGCACGCGGCCAATGCGGCGTTCGGCGTTGATGAACGTGCCGTCCTTCTCAAGGAATGAAGATCCGGGCAGAAAGACGTGAGCGTAACTGGCGGTTTCATTCAGGAAAAGATCCTGAATCACGACGCACTCCATGGCGGCGAGGCCGGCAGTGACGTGCTTGGTGTTTGGATCGGATTGAACGATATCCTCGCCCTGGATATAAAGCCCTCGGAAGCTTCCGTCGCAGGCCGCGTCCAGCATGTTCGAGATGCGCAAGCCAGGTTCCGCTTGTAGCGGCACGTGCCATGCGCCTTCAAACA
>DASZMG010000123.1:0-62624 GCA_035551975.1 Candidatus Acidiferrales bacterium
TTTTTAATCACGATCGCCAATAACGGTCGACAATCACGATTGACCACTCATATGCACGACTTGTTCGATACTCATGGTAGCGGGGTTGTTGATTGCCAGTCGACGGGGTACAAAACGAAGAACTTTTTCCTGAGAATTTCAAATTCATCCAGCCAAATTCATCAGAGATGATTCGTTTGTCTCCCGACTTCAGTGAGCGGAGCGCCTCACATCCGATCCCCGCGCGGCACTGTGAAATCGCGACGGGGAAATCACTCTCTCCCGTTCATTCTCACAGGCGTCGCTTTTTCGGCGCAGTAAACACATCACCAAGATTTGACAATATTTCACATCCCATATTTCCAGTAAGACGGTCAGCGCGACTCCTGTAGGTGGCGTTGGGTCGGGACCGGCAACTTCCTCCAGTTCGCCTGCGAATCGCACCTGCCGGGGTAAACAGCGGAACTCCCAAGCTTCGGGACCAGCCAAGCGCTCGACCCGTGCGTGGGCCGATTATTTTCCTTCTCGCAGCAGCGGAGTAAAGGTAATGCCGATGAGTATTCCCTCGGGTGAGATAAAACGACTGACGGTTTGGCCCCACTGTTCTTTCTTGTTCTTGACGAGTATGCGATATCCCCGCGCCTCAATCTCCGCGGTGGCACTTTCGACGCTGTCAACGTCAAACTCAAGCCATGCCTGCGGAACAGGAATATCCTCCGGCCAGGAATCTTTACCAAAACACGACTGCGCGGCCTGAGAAAGCGGCCACAACGCAAAACTCTTGGCTCCTTTGAGGGCTTCCGTATGAAGATACCCGCCGCTTTCTTCTTTGAAGGGAATGCCCAGAAGCCCGCTGTAAAGCTTGCGACTTTCGGCCGTTTCGCGCACGATCGGACCAAATCCTGCGATGAACTGAATCTCTATGTTTCCGGAATCTTGCATACCGATTTCCCTCTTTCTTAGTTGAGTCCCGTTTCTGAGATGAGCCAGCAATGCCCCCGCACTCATTCTCTCCGGCTCACGCGCTTCAGCGCCGGACAGAAATTCAGGCTAGCCACCGCCGGAGTGTTCGATTGGGCTTCAAGCGCTTCGGCGAATCGTTTGCCGACAACAGCATCGGCACGTACATGACCACCGCTGTTTTTCCCAGTCTGCTTCACGAAGACCCGCGTTATTACCAGATGGGGAGAGGAACGTTTTCTCATCGCGCCTTGTATGCGGCCAGCCGACTTTTTGTCACCCGCACCGATTCGGGGGAGCGCCGCTTCAATTATTCCGAATCCATCGGCAATGCCGCTGCTGCCGCAATCTCCAATGCCTACCATCCCGCCGAAGATCGTACTGCAGGTCGAAATTCCGACACCTTCGCGTTCTTGATCCTTTATGACGGCTTTCCAACGAGATAAAAGAGTTCTGGCCCGACATTCGTCGGAAAGTCTTTCACAAGAATAATCCTTAGCTTGGCGCATCAGGAGCGGAGCAGGCCACGGTCTGATGCCGCGTGAGGCGCGATGCGGCTGCCTGGAGGGTTCTGCATTTGGTTTGGTCGTGCACGGTAACTATCAAACAGGTGTGGATCTTTCCCCGACGCAAATACCCGAGAACAACCTCATAGCCAACTGCAGATTAACGCAGAAGCCGGACCGATCGAGCACTGGGATCAGGGGCGGTTTCAGCCAAATCATCTGGAGTTCGGAAAATAACCGGGACGAGAGCGAATGGTTAAATTGGACCGGTCCACAGTAACCCGTATGTTGTGGAATCCTGCGGCGTCATCAGTCGGAACGTAAGTTAGCATGTACTGCGCGTGAAGTTCTCCTCCGATATTGTCTAGCAGGCTGCGTACCGTAGAATCACGGAGAGCACTGTAGTGGACCCCACCTGTAGCAGCTGCAGCAACTTCCAGTTGATGATCACTCACCTTATTCGTGGCTCGCGTGAGAAGCCAGATCGCTGGAGTCATTACATCGTAATCACCAATCCGGTCGTTTGATCTGGCAATGCGTTCAAGCGGACCGATCCTTTGGGGTTGCAGTTCGCTTTTACCTAAACAGGATGCCGTTTCTTTGCTTTTGTGCTCGCGGATGATTCTTAGGCTAACCAGAACGGCGTTCCACAGGCTCACGTAAACCTTTTCGCACTCCAAGCCTTTCTTGACGGAAACATGCAGACCGAAAGATGCAATTGCATCAAAGCTTCGGTATTCTTCATTGTTGAACGTCTAACTAACGTCTGATCCAGCGTCTAACCCAGTGGAGTCGCCGCTTCCTAACGAGGTAAAAAATGAAAAACGAAGATGAGCTCCGAAGCCCTCAAGAAACGAGCGTAAATACTTTCGTCCCCGGGCCGGAGACGCGCAATCTCCATCCTTCCCGGCGCGAATTGCTGCGCGCAGCGGGAGTGGCCGGCTCGGCGACGATCGCAGCGGCGTTTGCGCTCAAGAGTCCGGTTGCCATGGCGCAGAGTTCATCATCTTCAACATCTTCGTCGGCCTCTCAAGTGAATCCGTTCAAAGATCCAGCCTACGCCGAAGGCGCGCGGCAACGCATGCAACAGTTTATTAGTGAGGGCGCCGATCCGGAGGCAACGCGCGCGATATTCGCGCAGATGACGAGTTTCGATCCCGAGCCGTGGGTCGCAGCGTGGACTAAACTGGCGGTGCCGTTCGAGCAGAAGGGCGCCCAGCTTGAGTCGCAGGGCAAGATGGCTGAGGCGGACAAGGCCTACGCGAAGGCCTCCATGTATTACGGAGTTGCAAGATATCCGGTGATTAATTCTCGGGCGAAACAGGCTGCCTACCGTAAGTGTATCGAGAATTTTCGGAAAGCAATCCGCTCGTGGGACCCTCCCCTTGAGATCGTTGAGATTCCGTTCGACGGCAAGAAGATTATCGGCTATCTCCGAAAGCCGAAGGGAGTCACGCGGCCTGCGGTCGTGATCCGAACCGGCGGCGTGGACGAGTACAAAGAAAATCGCACCTTGGACGAGAGCCTCGCCATTGGTGTGGCGGGCTTTGAAGTCGACATGCCGGGAGCCGGTGAGTGCCCAATTTTCAATAAGCCCGATTCGTCGAGCCTGTACGTTGCCATCATCGATTACCTCACCACCCGCCAGGACCTGGATGCGCGGCGCATCGGATTCGTTGGTGGAAGCTACGGCGGATATTATGGCGCCAAGATGGCCTACGTCGAGCCGAAGCGGCTGAAGGCCTGCGTCGAATTTGGCGGACCGATTCACTACACTTGGCAGAAGGACTGGCTGGACTATTTGCGTGACGAGGAGAAGGAATACTTCTGGCCTTTGCCCGATTCAATGATCTATGCGAATGGCGTGAAGGATTTCGACGAACTCGTCCGCACAGCTCCGGCAATGTCGCTACTCGAGGAAGGCTGGCTGAGTAAGCCCAATGCGCCGATGCTTTGCGTCAACGGCGACAAAGATCCATGGATATCGCCTAAAGAAATCCCGCTGCTGTTATCCACGGGCCAGCCGAAGATGGCCCGCATCATGGCCGGCGGAAAGCACATGGGCCGCGAAAGTAAGGAGAGAGGGGCCGTTGGAGAAATGGTGAATCAGTGGCTTAAGGAGAAACTCGCCTAACGCTTCCGTTGTCCACACACGCAGTTGTAGCTGCCGCGTTCCTCTGCACGGGTTGTTTGCAGACACACAACCCGTGCTCTCCAGCCATTCCTCGCGATAAATCGCCAAATTCCGTTTCCCGAATCGACCTTCAGAAGTTTGGCGCTTCTCTAAAAAAAGAGGCCGTGAATCGTGAAGCCAGATGACTAGACCGGCTTCACGCCTGGCCCGATCAACATCTCCGGATTCGCGCCCTTCCTGGGCATAAACTTCTGTGCCCGCCCGTTGTCGACCTCGGCGGTGTAAAGGTTGCCCTCCTGGTCCACATGCATCCCGTGGACGCCCCAGAACCCGCCAGCAAAATCGCCGAACGTGCCCCAGGAGTACAGGAAGGTTCCATCCAGATCGTACTTGATCATTTTGTTGGTGCCGCGATCGAAGAGCCACAGTTTCCGGTCAGCAGCGGATAGATGCAGGCAGTGCACGTCGGAGGGAGGATCGCCGACCCTCCACATATTCAGAAACTTGCCGTTCAGGTCGAACACCTGAACGCGATGATTGTACCGGTCGTTCACAAACACGCGTCCGGAAGGAACATCAACGGCCACTCCGTTCAAGTAGCCCGGCCGGGTCTCGTTCGGCGGTGTTCCCTTCATACCCCAATCCAGCAGGAACTTTCCGTCTTTGTCGAACTTCGCCACGCGCGTACCGATGTAGCCGTCCGCCACGAACATGTCGCTGTCGGGCGTCCATGCGAGGTATGTTGGCCGTGAAAAGTGAGTAGCGTCGGCGCCCATTACGTTGGGCGTTCCGAGCGTCATCACCAGCTTCTTCATGTCGTGCGTGAATTTGAAGATAGCGTGCCGGTAATCGTCCACCAACCAGATGTATTTATCTTTGTCGTAGGGATTGATGTATAGCGCGTGCGGCCGCCGCAGCATCGCGTCATACTCCGGGTAGGTTTCGGTGATTTCCCCCTTGGCGTTGACCACGACGATGCAGTTTTTCCATTGATAGTCTACGTTCTCCCTCCCATGGTTCGGACCATCCAGCGGCCCCGGCGGGCTGGCCGCGGTCGCGTCACGCCAAGGCAGACGCCCGATTGGGAAGGTGATGCTTGGGCCGAGTTGCGTGAGATCGATTTCCTTCGGTCTCTTGATGTTCGGAAGTTGACCGCGCTGAAGGATAAACACCCGGTCCGGGTTCTCCGCGAAGACCGCCTCGCCTGATCCCCACGTCCACTCTTCGTTCCCCGGCAATGCCGACAGCGGCTGCGGCCAGTTCGAGTCTACATCGTAAGCCCCGAAGATGTCTTGGCCGCCTTTTTGCCCGGGGATGGCTGCCAGCGCGGTCTCCGCAGTTTTCGATTTCGCCGCAGCTTCCGCAGCGGAGCCCATCAACTGCGAAACGACTGGCAGTCCCGCCGCTGCCAGCCCGCCTTTCATCAAAGCCCTTCTGCTGACGTTTGATTTCTCGCCCATGCTCATTCTTCCTTTCTTCGTCGCATTCCGAGAAACTTCTAATCTGCGCCGCATTCAACCACTCGGCTTCAAATTCCGCGAACTTGTCCGATCGGATTCATTGCGGACGTTATATCACGAGTTTGCTCCAACTCCCGATAAGTTGGATCACCGCACACTTGCGTCCCATCACTTCACTTGTCCGGTTTCCGCAGCGTTAACCAGGACTTTCGCACGCCGGTTGGATCGTCTGCAACGCCCTTAATCGAATTGACACTAGAGTTTCAACACGCGCTCCGCATTGCCATGTGTGATCTTGCGCATATCGTCAGGGCTGATCGGTAGCCCATTTAGGAACGCTCGTCCCTGCGCCATGGTGTTAAACGGATGATCCACCGAAAACAGAATCCGATCGGCCCCGAAGCTCTGTAATGCGCAGAGGAATGGCGGCAACGAAAAATATCCGCTGGTGGTGAGATAGAAGTTTTCGTAGAAATAATCGGAGACGTGTCTATTGAGGCTCTTTGCGCGAAGGCCCCAAAAACCCTCCGAACGAGCCAGGAAGAATGGCACCGCCTCACCCATATGTCCTAGGACAATCTTCAGCCGGGGAAAACGATCGAACACTCCTGAAACGATGAGCCTCATGCTATGCATTCCCGCTTCCACGTGCCAACCCCACCCGGGGAGCGAGAGAATGAACCCGAGTTCGCGAGGCAACTCGCCATAATATGCCTCTCTCACAGCTGTGGGAGGCAGGCCCGGATGTAAATAGATCGGGACATCGAGGGCTTGAGCTGCCTCAAGCACCGGCGTGAATCGGGGGCTGTCGAGAAAGATACCGTTCGTCGCACCGTTGATGAGCGCCCCTTTGAATTTTAGCTGGCGAACACAGCGATCGAATTCGAGCGCTGCTTTCTCTGGATCCTGCAGTGCAAGAGCGGCGAAGCCAGCCAATCGATCCGGATGCGCGTTTATGGCAGCGGCCAGGTTGTCGTTTGAATCGTGTGAAAGGGCCGTGGCGTCGGCGGGTGCCAACCGGTCCATGCCGATGCCCATGAGTGATAGAACCTGCAGGTCGATTTGCGACGCGTCCATCTCGGCGATCCGGCCGCTACCAAGGTCCAGCAGCTTGGGACGGTTTGCTTGAATAAGACCAACCAGTGGGTCGCCGGGCCATGCTTTGACAATGGCGTCTAAAACTTCAGGCGTCGCAAAATGCTCTTCCAGCGTGATGGTGCGCACGGCCTGTCGGAGGCGGCTTGCCGGTGATTCAGCCGTTCGGGCTGCATTTTGTTGCCCGAAACTGGGCGCTATCAGTAGTCCCGCAGCGCCAGCCGCAGTCTTCAGAAGCCCCCTGCGATCGACTGACAATACCTTCGCATCCGCATCGGATTCATCCACGAGATCACCCCAGCATGTTTTCCAGCTTGGAGACTGATGTTAACGTCATCCTCAATCAAAGCGCGGAGCAGTGCAGTTTTCCACGGTGCCGTCTCAGACCTCTCGCGACTTGACGAACTCAAAGCGTTCTTTGATACGCAAGAATGGTGTCTCGAAATACCGGTATGAAGCGCAGGCGATCAAAATCGTTATTCCCAATGCGATGGGCAGCTGTAATTCCTTTACGATCGTCGAGATAAAAGCGAACCTGTGCAAGCGTATCGCGGCTGAGTTCGTAATCCGCAATGCCAGAAAATGAAACACATATAATCCGTAAGAGATTTTGCCCAAAAAAACGAGCCATCGCGGAAACCACGCGGAAGGCGCTCCTAACACTCCCACGCACAGTAAGGCACAGCCTACAGCGACCAAGCCATAGCCGCTCATGACTTTCCACATGGGCACTGGTCCAATTCCGAAAACTTCGAAGACAGTGCTCGCCAATACGCACGATCCAATCCCTGTTCCAATCAGAGCGGCTCTCGTCAATCCGCGGAACGTCGGATTTCTACCATGGAGGTGCACGGCTAACAATGAGCCAATCCCAAAGAACTGAAATTGAACCACGCTGTTGGTCCACACTCCCGGATTCAGACTCGTTCCGGCTCGCAGCAACACGCCGAGCCAAAGATAGGCAAGTGGAATGAGCAGCGAGGACAGGATTTTCAGCCATTGTGTACCCCTTCTCACAATGGAAGGCCATAGCAGATAAAATTGTTCCTCCACGGAGATGCTCCACAATATGATCGCGGGGTTCGCCACCAAAACGTGCCGGGCGGTATAAATGTTTCCTACCAGAAACAGGTAGGCAAACAACCGGTGAGACCCCCAAGCCACCTCTGGTCGCAATAATCCAAAGATGTAACCGAAGCCGAGCATCGCGAAATAAAGTGGCCAGATCCTCAGAATGCGGCGGATGTAAAAGGCACGCATGTGTATTTCCCTGTGCGCCTTCGCTCCCGCAGCAACAGTTCGGTGATCAGGTAAGAGCTCAACAGAAAGAAAAGACACACCCCAAAATTTCCGGAGTTCGTTATCGGATTTTGAGGAACATTCGCGCTCACGGGGAGGAACGCATGGGCGCAAAATACACTCAGGAATGCGAAAAACCGCAGGCCATCTAATTCCGGGCGATAAAATCGGTCATCGGTCTTCTGGCCTGAGGACCATCGAGGATCGGCGGCTGCATCCGTCGCGGTCGCCCCTTGCCGCCCATACTCGTCAAGCATTCATCAGATCATCCAGCAGGCCGCAAGAAATCGCAATCCGAATCCAGATTGCTTTTCGCTTTGCAGACTCGTCCGTCTGGTGGCAGTCCAGCTCGGAAGTGGCGCTCGTCTAGTGATTATGATCGGACGGATACCTGGCTGGGATTCCTCTGCATCGGCCGCCTTCGACTTACTGCTTGGGCAAGTCCAGGCGGTAGCCCACCCAGGGTTCTTTCAGCAGGTACTTCGGAGCTTTCGGAGACGTTTCGATTTTTTTCCGCAGGCGGTTCACGAAAACACGCAAGTATTCGTGCTCTTCGCCGTAGTCCGGTCCCCATACCGCGCTCAATAATTCCTTATGGGGAATGGGCCGGTTCGGGTGCGCCGCGAAATAGGAAAGCAGATCGAACTCTTTCGAGGTCAGCCGCCACTGGCTTGTCGGCGTCTTCACCCGCCGCGCTTCGAAGTCGATCTCCACATCTCCCAGCGTCAGATGTGTGGCGCTCGGCTCGCTGTGCAGCGGATGCCTGCGCAACGTGGCGCGGATGCGCGCCAGCATTTCCGGCATGCCGAAGGGCTTGGCCACGTAATCGTCCGCTCCGGCGTCCAACGCCTCCACCTTGTCCTTTTCCGAATCCCGCACCGTGATCACGATGATTGGCACATCGCTCCACAGGCGGATTTTTTGGCAGGCTTCGAGTCCGGAAATCCCCGGCAGGTTGATGTCCAGCAGGATTACGTCGAATTTCTGTGCGTGAACGCGCTCCACCGCCTCTTCACCGCTGCGCGCTTCCTCCACTTCATAGCGGTGCGTGCCCAGTGCAGCGCGCATCACCCGCCGGATCTGCGGGTCGTCGTCTACCACCAGAATGCGTGCTTCGGCCATGCAGCTTCCCGGAAACAGCAAATACATCGAATCAAGGCGCCAGTCGGCGGTCGTGGATCTCCGTCAGATGTTCGCGCAGCCGCTTGAGCACTTCGCTCTCCTTACCCTCGTCCAGCTCGCGTTCCAGCTCGTCGAGCCCGAAGTGCACGATGTCGTGATGGTGGATTTCCATGCCCGGCAATTTGTCGCTCAATTGCAGCCAGATCTTATGCAACAGATCGATCTCTTTCGGCGTCAGCCTTGGCGCGTGCGGCCCCAGGTAAAAAATCTGTTCCTGCCCCGCGGGCGTGAATACTTCCAGCGTCACTCGCGGCCGCGGCTCCGGCATGTTCTCCCAGCCGATGCCAATCTCACGGGCCTGCTCGGTGATGGGCATTTTCGCGGAGCTGCCCAGTACGATCGTGCTCGATTCCAGATTTGTCGCCGTTCGTAAAATCGCTTCCCACAAATCGTTCGCCGCCACCACGGCCAGCCGCACCGGCTTGCCTTCTTTCTCCGCCATCGACAGCACTTTGGTGAACAGCGCCTGCTCGATGGTGCTGAAAAGCTGGTCCGGCGCAAGGTCGTATTCGCCCGATGCCGCGCGCCGCAACATGCGCACGTGCAGCACCACGATTTCCGCTTCCCGTTTCTTCGCGCGCCGCAGTGCCGCTTCCAGGTGATACAGCGCATAGTAGTTGCTTACCGGCACCAGCATGTTGCCCGGCTTCACGCCCACTCCCTCGGGCGTCAGTTCAGCAGCCTGCGAAAGATTGAATTTGTCCAGTTCGCTGTGCGTTTCCGCTTTTCTCTTGGTGATCTTTTCCGATATCTCGAATGTGACGAAAAATATGATCGTGAAGGCCACGCCCGAAATCGTGGCCACTTCTTTCGTGAACAGGTTAATCAGGCACAGCGCGAACAGCGACAGCGTGATGATGGCGATGCCGAAAGGAATCTCCGTGCTGCCGATCTTGAAATTCAGCGGCACCTTGAACTCGCGGTCGCCTGGCTCCTTATAGCGCAGCACCAGCACCGCCAGCCCCTTCATCGCGAAGCTCCACATCACACCGAACGCGTACGCTTCGCCCAGGATGAAGATGTTTCCTCGGCTCAGCACGATGGTCAGCAGTTGCAGCCCGACCACCAGATTCAGCATGCGGTACGAAGTGCCGAAGCGCCGGTGCGGATGCCGGAACCAGTCCGGCAAAATTCCATCTTCCGACACCCGGTTCAGCACGCCGTTCGATCCCACAATCGCCGTGTTCACCGCCCCGGCCAGCATCAGCACTCCGACGATCACCACGAACGCCCGGAAAATCAGCCGCACCTGGATTGGTCCCACCAGGTACATGGCTAGTCCGCTGATGGGGTTGTCCGAAAAACTGTTTCGCACTGCGTCGGGGATGATCATCACCGCGAAGAACGCCACGCCTGCGGTGAAGATCAGGCTGTAGAGGAAAATAACCACGCCCGCTTTTTTCAGGTTCGGCAGCTTGGGGTGCTCGATCTCGCGGTATACCTGCGCCAGCGTTTCCTCACCGCTCATGGCCAGCACCGAATGGCCCAGTCCGATCAACACGCCGATGAAACCGATCGTATATGGCAGGTTGGTGTGCCGCAGCCAGCCCAGCGCGTCAGCCGAGTAATGCAAATTCGCAAGCGTCGGAAACGGCGGCAGATGAATCCCGCGCACGATCAGCGTATAAGTACACCAGGCGATCAGCAGGATCACCATGATGGTGGTGACGTACATGATCCGCAGCGCCTTCTCGCTTGATTCCGGCAGTCCCTTGACGTTCTCCCACCAGAAATAGATGGTCACCAGGATGGCGAAAACCGCGGCGCTGGCATTCACCGGCAGCACGATGTTCATGTGCCGGTACTGAAACAGTTCGTTCAGCAATCCAACCAGGTACAATCCCGCGGATACTCCGCTGATCGGCCCGGTCAAAATGTAGTCGAACATCAGCGCCGACACCGAAAACTTCGCCAGCGTCGCGCCCATTCCTTCTTTCACCACCCGGTACACGCCGCCGCGCACGAACATGCCGCAGCTCTCGAAGTAAAGCGCCTGCACCGCGAACGCAAAAAGCATGATGGCCAGAACAAACCACGGCGCCGTTTTCCCGATGAAGTGCTCCGCAATCGCTCCGGCATAAAATGCCGACGACCCAAGATCGTTCAGCACCACCGCCGCCGCGCGCCAATAAGAAATGAACGCGAGCATCGCGGTGGTGGCCACCAGAACTTTTGCGGCGGATCGGGCCGGCATCACCGGAGTTGGCTTTTGAGGATTGGCTGCCATGTATAGATTGGGAGTTCGATCGGCAGAGTAAAGGTTTTGTCTAAATTAAAAATAAAGAATCTATAAAGAATCCATAAAGACGAAGGGCGGGCGAAGCCACAATGGGTCACTCCGGGCGATGAAATAAGGCAGGTTATAGCGAACATAAAGCGAAGCATGAAGCCAACCAAATTCGCATCGAGGCCGGCCCGGGCTGGCCTCTTTTGAGGCTTTCGCCCCGGCGAAAGATGCCGCTTTTTGTGCGATATTGCACGGGTTGGAAGGCGTGAGTCTTTTAGTAATTTCGAACGGAAACGAGCCTTTTCAGGAGGCATCTTCCGCGTTGCCGGTCAAAAACAGGCAAAAACGTGCAATCCGCTCGTTGGCGGTGGAAACGGTTGCGAGCAGGTCTTTCGCTTCCCTATTTTGCTGCCGCCTGCCTGGCAATGCATAAATATGCACTGGCATCATTTCAGTTGAACCAAGGGGATGGCGATTTGCGGGTCGCGGAAGCCGTTGGAGTTTGGCGGAAGCTGCCCCATAACCATGGCGATTTCGTCGCAGCAGGTGAGTTTCGGGCAATGGATGCAATCTTTGTAGATCTTGTCAGGGAGATCCTGGCGGCTGGAGATTTCGAAGCCGAGATGCGCGAAAAAACCGGGCGTGCGGGTGAACAGGCACAGGCATGTGACGCTGTGTCGCCGGGATTCTTCAATCAGCGCTGCAACCAATGCGCGACCCGCCCCCGTTCCCTTGCGCTCAGGCAGAACAGCGATGGAGCGGATTTCGGCAAGGTGCATGCCGTAAAGATGGAGAGCGCCGCAGCCGACAACATGGCCATTTTCCCCGGCGACGATGAAATCGCGCACGTTTTCCGAGAGTTCCGCGATGCTGCGAGGCAGCAGCGTGCCTTCGTCGGCATACGGCTGAATAATAGCGTGGATCTGTTCCACGTCTGGGAGAACGGCCTGGCGCGTCTGCATCATGACGGCACATTATAATATTTATACATGCCAGTGCATAACCATTCTTTGGCGGATTTTCATAATTATTCCTCGATACTCTCACGCGCAGCACAGCTTTCCGGCTGCCCAAAATTGTGCGACAGTTTCACTGCACTGACACTTTCAGTGCATCGAACATTTTTAGCGTGTTGAGTTGGACGGGATACCCGCGATGGGCTCTACGGCTCGTGTAAATAGCCAGATCTCCGACAGCGCCACCACCGCAGCGAAGGGACTTTCCTCGCAAGAAGCCGAGCGCCGGCTTGAGCAATACGGACCAAATGAACCGGTAAAGGCGAAACGCGGAGCCACCGTGCTCGAGTTGGTTTTCCTGTTTTTGAATCCCCTGGTGATCATTCTGCTGGTGGCCAGCCTGGCTTCCCTGTTGCTTGGAGACGCGACCGACGCGCTGGTGATCTTCGTGATCGTGCTGCTCGGCGTATTCATCAGCTTCATACAAACCTATCGGTCGCAACAGGCGATCAATCGGCTGCGGGAAACAGTAACGCTGACAGCGACGGCGCTGCGCGATAGCAACTGGGTAGAGGTGCCGCGGCGAGAAATCGTGCCAGGAGACGTGGTGCGAATTTCCGCCGGAGACCTGATGCCCGCCGATGGCGAACTGCTGGAAGCGCGCGACCTGTTCGTGCACCAGGCGGCGCTGACGGGCGAATCGATGCCGGTAGAAAAGTCGGTGAATCACGCCGCGGCAGCAGCGGGAGAAGAGGAAGCGCCGAATCGCGTGTTTCTGGGCACGTCGGTCGTGAGCGGCACAGGGATCGTGGTGATTGAGAAAACGGGCCCGAACACGGAGTTTGGCGAGATCGCCGAGCGGCTGGCGGCGCGCCCGGAGGAAACCGAATTCGAGAGAAGCATGCGGCGGTTCAGCACGCTGATCATGAAGACGGTGTTTTTTCTGGTGCTGTTTATCCTGGTGGTGCGCATTTCGATGCACAAGGACGCATTCGAATCGTTCGTATTTGCCGTGGCGCTGGCGGTAGGACTGACTCCGGAATTTCTGCCGATGATCAGCTCGGTGACGCTGGCGCGCGGCGCGGAGCGCATGGCCAAGGAACAAGTGGTGGTGAAGCACCTGCCGGCCATTCAGAATTTCGGGTCGATCGATATTTTTTGCAGCGACAAGACCGGAACGTTGACGACGGGACAGATGACGCTCGATCGTTGGGTGGATTATTGCGGCGGCAATAACGAGCGGGCTTGGGATCTTGCCTACCTCAACAGCCAGTTCGAAACGGGCATTCGCAGCCCGCTGGATGTGGCCATTCTCAAAGCGGATCGTGACATTGCCAAGGAGTATGCGAAGGTCGATGAGATTCCTTTTGATTTCGAGAGGCGGCGGCTGTCGATCGTAGTCGAGAAAACTGGCGGAGACGGAGCGGCGAAACGGTTGCTGATCACCAAAGGAGCGCCGGAGGGAATCCTCGAGAGGTCGCAATGGTACGAAGCCGGAGGGCAGAGACTGGAGTTCGACGCGCAAACGCGGCCCACGTGCCGCAAAACGTTTGACGATCTGAGCGCGCAGGGCTTTCGCGTGCTGGCCGTGGCGTATCGCGAAGTGGAGGCGCGGGCCGCGTACACCATCGATGACGAGAAAGAGCTGACGTTCTGCGGATATCTGACTTTCGCCGATCCGCCGAATCCGGATGCAGCGGCATCGCTGGCCGCACTCGAGCGCGACGGCGTGCAAGTAAAAATTCTCACCGGCGACAACGAACTGGTGGCGCGGCACGTGTGCCAGCAGGTGGGATTGAAGGAACCGGCAATCATTCTGGGGCAGGAACTTGAAAGCATGAGCGATCCGGCACTGCAGCACCTGGCGGAAGAGACCGATGTTTTCGCGCGCGTGTCACCGGTGCAAAAGCATCGCATCATCCACGCGCTGAAAGTGCGTGGCCACGTGGTGGGCTACATGGGCGACGGAATCAATGACGCGCCGTCGCTGCACGCGGCGGACGTGGGGATATCGGTGGCGACAGCGGTGGACGTGGCGCGCGATGCTTCAGACATTATTCTGCTCAAGCCGGGACTGGACATTTTGCATAAAGGGGTTCTCGAAGGGCGGCGCGCGTCGGCGAACGTGATGAAGTACCTGCTGATGGGCACGAGCTCGAATTTCGGCAACATGTTCAGCATGGCGGGCGCTTCGCTGTTTCTGCCGTTTTTGCCGATGCTGCCAACACAGATCCTGCTGAACAATTTTATGTACGACGCGGCGCAAATCACCATTCCTACGGACAACGTGGACCCGAGTTACCTGAGCGTGCCGCGGCGCTGGGACATGAAGATCATCCGGAATTTCATGATCTACATCGGACCGATCAGCTCGATCTACGATTTTCTGACGTTTTACGTACTGATTCATTTCTTTCGCGCGAGCGAACCGGCGTTCCACACGGGATGGTTTGTCGAATCGCTGGCGACACAAACGCTGGTGCTGTTCGTGATCCGCACGACGAAGAATCCCTTCAAGAGCCGGCCCAGCGGGCCGCTGGCGTTTACGACGGTGCTGATCGTCATCATTGGAGTTTTGCTTCCGTATACAGGGCTTGCGAAAACGCTGGGATTCACGCCGCTGCCGAGATCGTTTTACGGGTTTCTGGCACTGGCGACGGCGACGTACCTGGTGCTGGTGGAGATTGCGAAGCGAGCGCTGTTCTCGCGGGCGGGTTTCTGAAGAAACGGAATTCGAATGCGGCAGAGAAAGCCTAACGAACATTTTTTAGGGGCTGAAGCCGTGCCCTGACGTAAAGCGCGAAGCCTGATGCTCAGCAATGTACTTGCGCCGGAATTGGCACACGAAGAGAGATCCCTCAACTAGCTGAGAACCGCTCGCTTCGGGATGACACCGTGCAATAAAACAGCACGTGGCGGTTTCGCGGCCGGTGGCCGCGAAACGCCGCTCGCCCGGAATAACAACAGAGGGGAAAAGATGGCGGGCTGAAGCCCGCCGCTACGACAACAAAGAAAAAAAGAGAAGAGGGATTCTTCGCGGAGCTCAGAATGACGGCGGGAAGAAAAACCGACGGCTAGAAATCGGTGAGGGCGGCGGGCGGAAGGGCGGCACGAATAGCGTTCAGCACCGCAGCAAGGTCGATGATCTCCTGCGCGACGGCGCCCGCAATGGGAGGCAGGTAGCCAAGTGAGGCGGCAATCATGCCAAGAATACTTAGGGCCATTCCACCCAGCGCGCTTTGCAAGGCGATGTTGCGCATACGACGACCGATGTGGAGAAGTTCGTCGACGCGGCTGAGTGAAGTTTCGAGCACGACAGCGTCGGCGGCTTCCGAAGTGATGTCGCTCTTTGCGCCGAAGGCGATTCCGACCGTGGCGGCCTGCATGGCAGGCGCGTCATTGATGCCGTCGCCGAGAAACAACGTTTTCGAAGAGGCAGATTCGGCGCGGACAATCGCTACTTTTTCCTCCGGACTTTTGGCCGCAAACACTTCCTTGATGCCCACGTGAGCGGCAAGCTCCTGAACTTCATTGGGGCGATCGCCGGAAACGAGCAGCACGTGATTGACGTGATGGCGCGACTTCAGATGGCGCACAAAAGGGAAACTGTCGCTGCGGGGCGCGTCATGAAACTGAAGAGCAGCGGCGTAAACTCCGTCGAGGAAAACAATGCATTCGAGACCCGGCGCAAGAGGCGGAAGATTCACTCGCAGGCGAGTGGCTTGGGCACGACCGGTGATCCAGACGTTGCGGCCGTCGACACGCCCCCGCAAACCTTCGCCCGAACGTTCGCTGATTTCAACGGCGGGCATGAGGCCGAGATCCGCCTTGCACGCCGCCCGCTGAATGGCGTTGGCCAGGGGATGCTTCGAATACTTTTCGGCGCTGGCGGCGAAGCGAAGCACTTCATTCGGTTGAATGCCGGGCGCGCAGAAGATTTGCGAGAGCGAAGGCTCGCCGAAAGTCAAAGTGCCGGTTTTGTCGAAGATCATGGTGTGGCACTGACTGATCTGCTCCAGAATAGCGGGATTCTTGATGATGATCCCGCGGCGAGCGGAAAGAGAAATGGCTCCGATGACGGCGACAGGAATGGCAATCAGCAGCGGGCACGGAGTTGCGACCACCAGGACGCCGAGAAAGCGTTGCGACTCACCAGTGACGGCCCAGGCGATTGCGGCGATGGCCAGCGCGGCGGGCGTGTACCAGGCTCCCAGCAAGTCGCCAAGGCGGCGAATGCGTGGGCGATGCTGTTCGGCGTCCTCCATGACGCGCATGATTTTTGCGTAGCGCGAATCGACCGCCAATTTTTGGGCGCGGATGGTCAGCGCGGTATCGTCATTGAGCGATCCCGAAAGAACGTCTGAACCAATGACTTTGGCGATTTCGAAGGGCTCGCCAGTGAGATAGGCCTCATTCATTTTGCCGCGACCTTCGATGACGGTGCCGTCAATGGGGCAGGCTTCGTAGGGCAGAACGATGACCTCGTCTCCAACGCGAATGTCGGAGAGGGCGACGTCACGGACGAGGCCGTGATCTTTGCGGTGAGCGACCAGCGGCATCCTTTTCGCGAGGGCGTTGAGAACGGACGAGGCGCGGCGGCTGGCGAACTGTTCGAGCGCGGTGCCGCCGGAGAGCATCAGGATGACCACCGCGCCGACCAGATATTGACCGAGCAGAATGGAGGTGATAATGGAGATGCCGGCGAGCTGGTCGGAACCGAATTCGCGCGCGAGAAGATTTCGGGCGAGACGAACGATCAGCGTGCTGCCGCCGATGACCAAAACGATGATGAGAGGCCATTGCGAAATCGAAGGCGATGTTCGCGCATCGAAGCGCAGATATAAGTGAACCAGAATCCCGCCGAGGGCGAGAGAGGCGATGAAGCGCGAATCGGTGAAGAAAGAAAGGCGCTGCAGATTTGCGGACGCGCGGTGCTGGCTGGAAATCTCGATTGGCTGGGTTTGAGAAGCAGTCAACATGTGATGGCTCCCGCCGATGCTGATGGCGTGGTGCTCTCTATCCCGGCGCCCGCACAGTCATGACCGGGCAGCCTGCGCCGCTGATCACCTTGCAGGCAGTGGCCATGGTCTGATGGATCGAGGTGCCCCTAAACATTGCCGGCGGTTTGACGCCGAGCACGATCAGGTCGACGGCGAGTTCGTCGGCCAGGTCGAGAATTTGTTGCGACGGGACACCCGCATCCAGAAAAACTTTGGGCGCGAACGCGAAATCCGCGTCCGGCGGAATCAAATTGCGCAGCGCGTGCTTCAGGGAATGTTCCGGCATCTCAGTGCTGGGCGCCACGTGGAGCAGGTAGAGGCGCGACTGATTCGCGAGCGCAAAGGAGACGGCGCAAGAGATGGCCGCGGCGGATTCCTCGGAGAAATCGGTGGGTACGAGTATCGAGTGGAGATGCGAAAAACGGTCCGGCTCGCCATGGATGTGCGGGCCCACGGTCAAGACCGGGCAGGGAGCGTGACGGAAAATGCTCTCGGCGACCGAACCCAGGACTATTTTGCTGACACCTGTGCGGCCGTGCGTGCCAAGGACGATCAGGTCGACGTGCTTTTCTTCGAGGACCCGCGAGATTTCTTTCCAGACGTCTCCCTTGCGGATGAGCATTTCGTGGGGAAGCTGCTCAAAGGACGGAGCAAGCGCCAGAGAGGCTTCTTTCGCTTCGCGGATGGCCTGCGATTCGACGGCGCGCATGGCGTTGGTAGGCGCTGGGCTGGAAAAAGGCGAAACGTCGACGACGTTGACGACGTAGAGTTTTGAATCGTATTTTCGCGCGAGGGAGAGAGCGTAGGGCAAAGCCAGCTCAGCATCGTGGCGAAAATCGGTGGCGTAAAGAACATTCTTGAACTGCAATGCGGTGGGTACGGTTTGAGTTTTCATGGCTACATCTCTTTTCAGGGACCCGCGTTCGAGCGTGCCCCGGCCGACACTTCATGAATTCGGCTTTTCCTCGTGCTTCTTGCGATCGAGTGCGTCGGCGCGAACGAGATTAGCGCACGCGCCGCAAATTGTTTCGGCACTGGGCTTGCCGCAAATGTTGCAAACCTGATTGGCGTGTTCGGGGCGATGAACAGGCTTCTCGACGTATGTCATGGAAATGTCCTTTCCCCCGCGTTATTTTCATGGGCGACGGACGTAGTTTCGAGAGCGCGCACGGTAAGGACCGGGCACGGAGCGTGCGCAACGACTTTATGAGCCACGGCTTGTCCGAGATGAGTTGCCGCTCCCAGATGCGCCGCGGCGCCACGCACGCCGAGCACGATCAGATCGGCTCCCCGCTCGCGGGCTGCTGAGACGATGCGATCGGCAGGATCTCCGTATTCGATAACCACTTCCGCTGGATTGTAAATTTCCGCGTCACTGGGAACAATTTCGCGCAGCCTGCGGATCGCATCGGCGACGGACGCTTCGAAACGATTTATTTCCGACGGATTTTCGAGAGTGGGTTCCGGCATCACGTGCAACAATTTAAGCCGGGCGGGGCTCTCATCCGCGAGAGAGATGGCAAAAGGCGCCGCGGCTTCTGATTCGGAGCTGAAGTCGGTGGCGAAAAGCACGTGGTGGAATTTTGCCGCGGTGGCGCCTGCGTTGCGAACGGCGGGACCGATGGTCATCACCGGCACAGGAGAGCGCCGGAAGACTTCCTCCGCCACAGAGCCGAGCAAGAACTTGGAGAGGCCGGTGCGGCCGTGAGTGGCGAGAACGATCACGTCGATGTGATTATCGCGAATGGCACGCTCGACTGCTTCCCACATGCCCATGCCGCGGGCCAAAGTTGTCTCAAAGGGAACGCCCACAAGTTTCGTTTCGATCTTTTTCATCTCGAATTCAGCTAGGCCCGTGTCGGCTTGAATGGCCGCCGAGCAGGTGTCCGGGATGACGGGCGTGAGCACATGGAGAGTTTCGATGGTGGCGTGATATTTCCGCGCCAAGCCGATGGCGAAGGGCAGGACGTGCTCCGACGCGGCAGAGAAGTCCGTTAGATAGAGAATATTTTTGATTTGGATGGATGGAACGGCCTGGACGGCTTTCATTGCTGCTCACCTCTAAGATCATGATTCAACTTTCCAAGTGGAAACACGGTGATGAATTTCACCAAACAAGGTGATGCAGATCACCTACCGGGTTTTGTGGTTAAGAGAGCAGGGGAAGCAGGGGAAGGGCCGAAATTAGACTATGAAGAACTGCGAAGTGGGATTCTTCGCTTCACGTCAGAATGGCGGCGCAAGGCAGAGGACAAAATCCAAGAGAGATTCCTCGTCGCAGTTTCGCGGGCAGAGCCGCGAAACGTCGCTCGCTCGGAATGACAATTTGAAGGAAGCGGAGATGGCGCGCTAAAGCCCCCATTACGAGTTGCACAGCTCGGGATGGTCCTCCGCCAAGTAGTCGGGCATCTGAGCCGCTTGAATCCACTTCAATTGCTGTGGCTTGCAGGGCACGCGAACGACTTTCAGGACCTTGTGCGCCGGTGGAACGGCCTGCAGCCTCTTTGTTCGTTGCTTTCTCATAAGGCCCTCCAATACACATCCACGATACAAAGAATTCCACGCGAAGCGGTACAAGTTCAGCGACGCAGGTCACATATTGGGGTGATCATCAGCACAAAACGGAGCAAATGGGCCGAGGCGGAACACAAGGAATTTTGTGGCATGCGTCACATGTCCGGGTGACCGGTGGCGTAACGATATACGCATGCAGTCTGCTACGTTCGCGCAGTAGACAAAGTTGTGGCACCCCGGAGTATTTATGGATCGACGCGGAGGTTTTCTAGCCCTTAGTCCTTTTCTGGCAGTGAGTGTATTGATTGCGGCGGCGTTCATTTCAGGCTGCGGGCTTGCGTCCGGAAATTCCGCGACAAAGACGACGTTTAGCAATGGCGTAGGGGCGGTTAAGACACAGCAGATCTCCTTTGACGGCAAGGCTACGCTGCAAGCGTATCTTGCAGCCGGAGAACTGTCCGACCTGCAATATCCCGACTTCACCAATTTCCGCACCGAGGCAAATGAATTTTATGAGGCCTCCGGCGATAGCCTTCCGTGGATCGCCGAACGGCGCCCTTCGGCGCAAGCGCACGGAATCATTGAGGAACTGCAGCAAGCAGACAACGAGGGATTGAATCCGGTGGATTACGATGGCCCGCGCTGGGCAGCGCGATTAGCGGTTGTAGATGGCGGACGAGCGGCGGAACCGGAACTGGTGCGCTTCGACCTGGCGGTGACGATTTCGACCATGCGCTACATCTCCGACCTGCACCGGGGAAGAGTGAACCCGCGGGAATTTCATTTCGACCTGGACATCACGAACGACAAGCTGGATGTATCGGCGTTTTTGCTTCAGAAACTGGTGGGCGCAGCTAATGTGAACGAGGTGATGCAGACGGTGGAACCGCCCTTTCCCGCGTATCGACGAACGGTGGAAGCGCTGCGGACTTACATGAAACTCGCCAGCGCGGATAACGGCGAACTATTGCCGGCGCCGGCAAAACCGGTGAAGCCTGGCGGCAGCTACGCCAGCGTAGCGCAACTGACGAGGCGATTGATGCTGCTGGGAGATTTGCCGCCTGACACGACGGCGGCGGCCGGAGCAGATTACAGCGGGCCGCTGGTGAACGGCGTAAAAAGATTTCAAGAGCGCCACGGGCTCGATGCGAACGGGATTCTCGACGCGCACACTTTGAACGAACTAAATACTCCGCTGAGCCAGCGTGTCACGCAGCTAAAGCTGACGCTGGAAAGATGGCGCTGGCTGCCGCATCAATTCGACGAGCCGCCGATCGTGGTGAATATTCCGGAGTTCCGAGTGTATGCGGCGAACGACAAATACGGTTCGGCCTTCGACATGAAGGTGGTGGTGGGGCGGTCCTACAAACACAAGACGCCGGTATTCGCGACGCAGATGAAATCCGTGATTTTCCGGCCGTACTGGAATGTGCCGCTGAGCATTCAGAAAAACGAACTGCTCCCCGAGTTAAGGAAGAATGCGAACTATCTCAGCCAGCACGACTATCAGGTGGTGGGGCCCAGCGAAAAAGTGGTGAGCGAAGGAGAAGTCAACGAGGCGATCATGGCGCAGCTTGCGTCGGGAAAGATGGGAATACGCCAAAGGCCCGGGCCCACAAATTCCCTGGGGCTAATCAAATTCGACATGCCGAACGGGTACGACGTCTACATGCACGATACGCCGGCGCAGCAGCTTTTCTCGCGGTCGCGGCGCGACTTCAGCCACGGATGCATTCGCGTGGAAAATCCGGTTGAGCTGGCGCTGTGGGTGCTGCGGGACAAACCGGAGTGGGACAGAGACCACATTGTTGAAGCAATGAATGGAGATGAGACCTTCCGGGTAAACCTGAGCAAACCGATTCCGGTGTTGATTCTTTACGGCACGGCGATCGATACGGAGAGCGGCGAAGTTCATTTCTTCGACGATATTTACGGGCTGGATAGCGAACTACAACACAGACTGGCGCAGGGATATCCCTACAACAAAGGCGAATGAATTTCGGTTCGCGCCCGTATCAACCGAACCTTGGCGAACCTTGGCGAACCTTGGCGGACGTTTGGGAAATAGACCTACCAGCGGCGAATGGGCCCGAGATCCACGTGGACAAATTGCGATTGGGGATAGTAGCCCACACCGCCGCGATGCAAACCGAGAGCTGCGTCACGCAGACGAGCGGTAGGAATGCCTGGCATGCGAATGTCGATCGCTTCGCCGAGCATGTGCTGGCTGTGCTTGGCAACACCGACGGTGGTGCGACGCAGAAATTCATTGCTCCCAGGCGTACGGTAGCCGCAAACGATGTCGATCTCAGCGCCGGGATGGCCTACGGCGGCGGTCAAATCACTGAGCAGATCGAAAAGGCGTGGATCGAGATTGGTGACGTCACCGGTGCGGTGATCGCGCAGGAAATGATCGAGTTTGTTCACGGCATCGGGGAGATAAGAATCTCCCTCGCGATAGACGATATTGATGCGCTCATTCGTGTGCAGATGAAAAAGCAGCAAGCGATGCTCAGCCAAGGGCAAATTCGTGGCGGTGGCGAGTCGAGCCGGAAGAATCAGAAAAACAACAAACAGAAGCGAAAGCGGAAAAACACGGCGTGGAAACATTTGGTGATTCTAGCACGAGGACACGCACGGAATTCATAAACAGCGGTGGCTGATTGGCTAATTTAACCGCGATTTTACGATGTGATGCGCGTCACATTCAGGTGTGACCGCTCTCCTGCACGTGTTCGAAACACAGGCCTAGGCTGAGGTCATGAAGTTCAAAGTGCTCGCTCTCGACTACGACGGAACCATCGCCCAGGACGGAAAGCTGAATGCGGAGGTACGTTCGGCGATTATCGAGGCGCGCGCGCGCGGGCTGATGGTGGTGCTGGTGACGGGACGAATCCTGGAAGACCTTCGCCAAGTAGCAGGCGACGTGAGCTTCTTCGATGGAATCGTAGCCGAAAACGGGGGGCATATATTTTTTCCCAACGGAACCTCGAGACTTCTGGGCCAACCGCTGCCGCAGAACTTCGTGCAAGAAGTTCGCCGGCGCGGCGTGAGCGTGAGCGCAGGAAAGTGCGTGGTGGAAGCGGACGCTAACGCCGCGCCGGTGATTTTGTCGGTGATCCGCGAAATGGAATTACCCCTGCTGCTGCTGTTCAATCGCGGGCGGCTGATGGTTCTGCCGCAAGGGGTGTGCAAGGGCGCGGGATTACGCACGGCCCTCTCGGCGCTGCGATTGTCGGTGCACAACGCCATCGGCATCGGCGACGCGGAGAACGACCACGATCTGCTGGCGGCGTGCGAAATTGGGGTGGCGGCCGGATGGGGAAGCAAAACATTGCAGGCCAGCGCGGACCAGGTTCTACAAGGAAGCGGACCTGCGGCCGTGGCCGGATACCTGCGGCGCACCATGGGCGAACTGAGACTTCCGCGCGAACGCACCGGGCATTATCGATTGTCGCTGGGCACTTTCGACGATGGTTCGACGCTGGAATTTCCGCTGCGGGGACGAAATGTGCTGATAGCCGGCGATCCGCGCTCAGGAAAATCCTGGGTAACGGGATTAGTGTGCGAGCAGATGATTCTGCAAGGTTATTCGGTGTGCGTGATCGATCCGGAAGGCGACTACCGCACGCTGGAACCGCTGCCAGGCGTGGTGGTCATGGGCGGCACAGACGAGCCGCCGCAATTGCCGGACCTAGCGCAGGCGGTCCGGCATCCGGACATGAGCGTGGTGATCGATTTATCCCACCTGAAGCAACCAGAAAAAGTGAAGTATATCTACACGCTGTTGCCGATGCTGGCGGCGATCCGCCGAACGACGGGCCTGCCGCACCGGATCGTAGTGGACGAGGCGCATTACTTTCTGCACGAGCCGAACATCCGCGAACTGCTCGACCTGAACCTGGGCGCATACACACTGGTGACCTACCGGCTGAGCGACTTGCATCCGGAAGTGCGCAAAGCGGTCGAGCTGCTGATGGTGAAGCGCATTACCGATCCACAGGAGATTCATACGCTGGCGAACATGGTGAAGGACGGGACCTCTGAAGCGGACTGGAAAAAGAAGCTGGACGCGCTGACGATCAGCCAGGCGGCGCTGCTGCCGGGGTCGACCGAAGCCGAAGGGCGGTTCCGGCGATTCGATCTTTTTCCACGCATGACGTCCCACGTTCGCCACAAGGCCAAGTACATGGACGTGGAACTGATCGAAGCGCAGGCGTTCATGTTCACGAACGAGGACGGAAGCTGGGCGGGAACACCAGCGCGCTCGTTGAAGGAATTCTGCGACTGCCTGAAAACGTGTCCAACGGCGGTTCTGGGAAGACACGCGCAGCGCAGTGATTTCTCGCAGTGGATCGAAGGAGTGTTTCACGATCACCTGCTTGCTTCGCAGATGAGAAAAATCGAACAGCGCCAAAAGGCCGGGCACGAGCACAATCTCTCCAGCTCTTTGCTGAAAGCGGTGAACGACCGGTATGAATTTTCCTCAGACAGCGCGGCGGGCATCCACAGCGTCACAGCGGCGAGTGATGCAAATCATCGCCTGGAACCGGTGCTGAGCGTTAGTTAGAAGACATCTTGGGAGGCTGCCATGAAAACACTGGATGCCAGAACGCGAGTGCAACTGAAAAACATTTTGTTTACCACGGATTTTTCGGCGGCCGCGGCCGCGGCACTGCCCTGTGCCGGCGCGCTGGCAAAGCGGTTCGGCGCCAAGCTGTTCGCGCTGCATGTGCGCACGCCGGTGATCAATCCCATGACGCCACCGGAAGGCTGGCCCGCGCTGGTGAAGGCGGCCGCGGAAGAAGATCGCGAGCGAAAAGAATCGCTGCGCAATGCGCTACCGGGCGTGGAAACGACGGTGCTGATCGAAGAGGGCGACATCGGCGCACATTTGCCTGCGACAGTGAAGAAAGAACATATCGATTTGATCGTGCTGGGCACGCGCGGTCGCACGGGAATGGGCAAGTTGATGTTGGGATCCGGGGCGGAAGAGATTCTTCGCACGGCGGAGTGTCCGGTGCTGACCGTAGGACCGTTAGCGCCGGGCATACCGGCGAAGTACAGAGAATTTACGCGGATTCTGTATGCCACAAGCTTCGGATGCGAGATTCCGGCTGCGGCAGCGTATGCGATTTCGCTGGCTCAGGAATTCCAGGCGGACCTGACGTTGTTGCATGTGTTGCCGGAGCCACAGGTGGGAGAATTTGTGGTGCCTCAGGATTTGATGGAGTCGTCCAAGAGGCGATTGGCGCACCTGTTGCCGCCTGAAGCAGAGATGTGGTGCGTGCCGGAAGTTTGCGTGGAGCGGGGTAATGTAGCTGAGAAAATTTTGGATGTGGCCAAGCGGCGGAACGCGGATCTGATCGTGCTGGGCATACGCAAGCCGACAGGCGTGCCGGGCGCTGCGACGCATCTGCCGATTGCGACAGCACACAAAGTGGTGTCGCACGCGCATTGCCCGGTGCTGACGGTGAGGGACTAAGGCGAGGGCAGCGCCGCGAGCCGTTTTTTGAGCCTAGGGCTTGGCGAGCAGCCAAGCCCTAGGTTTCTTTCTTACCCTTGTGCGTTGGGCGATAAAATCTTGCAACAACCGCATTCTTAAAATCCCACATTCTCGGTGCATCGGAAAAATCGATATCTTTGTTTGTTTTCGTGGCAATGGCACCGATGTCGCGCGGACAGTGACTGCGCGGCGAATACGATCACACGAAGAGAGATCCCTTGTATCTGGATAGAGGCGGCATGTTGTGGTGACATGTCGCTCGACTCGCTCCGTTCTACCGCGACCCTAACCGGGTCGCAAACTTCGCTCGCTTCGGGATGACACCGTAAGACAAAAAACGCGCCAGATCGAAGAGAGATTCCTCGTCGCTGGCCGCCGACCGCTGGTCGCCGGCTGCGCTCGCTCGGAATGACAACGTAAAAGCAATTGCAACATCTGGCGGGCTGAAGCCCGCCGCTACGGCTGCGAGGCGGCCCGCAGATGGCGGTTATTTTGAGTTGTTGCTGAGGCGGCGGAAGTAATCGGCGACAGCGTCCTGGTAGCCGGAAGGCACCGGGGCGGAATCGCTGGCGCGAATCTGGCCAGATTTATCTTCGGCCTGACGGCGCAGTTGCAGCTCGAGTTTGTCCACATCGTTGAGCACCTGCGTGTGGAGTTGCTCGACAAGCGCGGGATTGCCCGGGAAACGGCGTGGATCGAGACCCTGCATTTCCTTGATGAGCTGATCAACTTGGCGCTGGGCTTCGGGATCGTCCTGCAGCTCGCGGCGGAGGGCTCCGAGGCTGTCGGTCTGCTGTTGAATGGCGCTTTGCAAATCGCGGGGATTCATCGCGGTGCTGGGCGCGACGGGTTGCGGCAGCTCAGGATTGTTGCCCGTGTCGACATCGCCATAGTTGCGATTGCCGCCGTGGTCGCCACCGCCGAAGGTGGTGCCGAATCCGCCGCGCGGACTGTAGCCGTTATTCATGCCGCCGGGCTGATTATCGCCGCGGCCATTTTGCGCGTTGGCGTTACCCTGACCTGACTGATTACCCTGGCCTTGCGAATTTCCTTGCTGACCATTTTGACCCGGCTGACCTTGCTGGCCGCGCTGGCCATTCGGGTTGCGTCCGCCTGAATTCATCGCTTCCAATTGATTGCGCAGGCGCTCGATTCGATTGAGAGCGGTGCCGGCTCCGGGCTGCTGCCCTAGGCCTTGTCCTTGGCCCTCGCCGAGAGCTTTCTGCGCGTCGCGAATCTGGTCGCTCAGATTCTGCAGGCTGGAGGCAATTTGCTTTTCGGTATCGGGCGAGTTGGGATTCACGCCGCGTCGCAGCCAGTCGGCGCTTTTCTGGATGCGATTTTCGGTGTCATTCGTGTCGAGATCGCCGAGAGCATCGCGCAGCTTGCTGGCGGCGGGAAGCTGGTTCGAGGAGAGTTCGCGCTGCGCGTCGCGCATCTGCTTCTGCAACTGCGCGAGGTCGTCGGCAAGCCGCTGTCGTTCGTCCGCGAGTTTTTGCGCTTGCTGAGGATCCCCTTGCGCGCCGCCATAGCCGTAGTAAGACTGGCCGAAGCGGCCCATGAGTCCGGAAGGACTGGGCATCTGGCTGAGCTTCTGCTGTTCGTCTTTTTCCTGCTGGGCGAGACGATCGGCGTCGCGAGACATGGAATCGAGACGGCCGCTGGCGTTCTGCTGCTGCGCGCCCGCGAGAAGATTCTGCGCTTCGCGGAGACGGTCCGCGGCGCGGCGCGCTTCGGCGCTGCCGGGCTGGGCGCGGCTCATGTCGTCATTCGCTGCGCGCAGGCGCTGGAGAGCTTGGGCGATTCGAGAATCGGCGGAATTCTGCTGACCGGATTGTCCTGACTGACCAGACTGCCCCGACTGGCCGGCCTGACCTGATTGACCAGACTGGCCAGATTGGCCGGATTGGCCAGATTGTCCCGATTGGCCGGACTGCTGACCTTGCTGACCCGACTGTTGCCCCTGCTGGCCGTTCTGATTCTGTTGCGCCATCTGTTCCATCTGGCGCTGCAACTGTTCGGCATCGCGGCGGAGCATTTCCTGCTGCCAGCGATCCTGCAAGCTCTGTGCGGGATTGTTGCGCTGCTGCGCGAGCTCCTGCTGGCGGCGAGCGAGTTCATCGAGCTTCTGCAGCGCGTCGTTGATGTCCTTGGCACGCTGGTCGGCGGAGGAAGCGGTCTGGTTGGTTTCGTACTGATTCTTTTCGGTGTCGAGTTCGAGATCGAACAGGCTGGCGAGATCGCGGCCCGCGCTGCCTGCGCCGCCACCACCGCCGCCCTGTGCACCGAAGGCGACCTGGATCTGGCGGAAGGTGGCTTCGGCGCGCAGCAAATATTGCAGAGCCTTCTGCTCGGGCTGAATCGCATCGCGCCACTGCTGGTCTTTTAACTTCGAAGCGGCCGGAGTCATGGACTGCGCCGCGGCAGTCATGTCGCTTTCAAAGCTGTTGAATTCCTGATTCTGCTGATTCAACTCGCGGGAATTCAGACGGCCTGCGAGAGACAGCGCCTGATCACGCAAGTTGGATTGCACCTGCGCGAGGAATTTCGCGGTGTCGGCAGCTTTCTGCGCGGTGGCGGTTTTGTCTGTCTGCTGCTTCCAGGTGGAAGCGATGATTTCTTTTTCGCGCTGGGAAATATCGTTCTGGCCGCCCATGCCGCCGCCCCCCCCGCCTCCACCCATCTGCTGCGACTGCGAGAATTCGCGCTCGAAAGGATCGGCCTGGATGAAGAACATGTCGGTGCGCGATTCGGATTTATTGTCCTTGGCAGTGGCATAGACGCTGACGAGGTCGCCGGGAACCATCTTGAAATTTTCGAGCGAGAGCGTAGTTGAGCCGTCAGCCTGCTTCACGCCTTTTTGCTTGAGCAGATCGACGGTTTTCTCGGGACCGCCATTCACGGAATAGTGCAGGGCGAATTCGTTCAGGCCGAAATCGCCGGACGCCTTCGCGGAAACGGTGACTTCTTCGATGGGGCTGGCCCGATAATCACGGCCGGGACGGTCGATGGCGACTTGCGGCGGATTGGCCAGGCTGGCCTCGATGAAGTAATCGCCGGAGAGGCGCACGGATGTGCCGTGATCGAGAGCGGCGACGTGATATTCGCCGTCCTTATCCATGTGGATGGTGCCTTGGTAGACGTTGTTTTCGCCGCCGGTAAGTTTGACCTGCTGGTTGTTGTCATGATCGCTGTCGAGCGCGAGAATGCCGTCGCGCAGCGGGCGATCCATGGTGATTTCAAGTTCGGCATCGGTGCCCTGAACCGCGCGAAGATCGCCGCCGTGCTCCTCGGAAACATTTTGCAGACCGGTCCACTTGGGATAGCGGTAGGTGACGCGAATCTGCTTGACGCCGGGAAGATCGACGACGCGAATATTGAAGTGCTTGGAATGGAGCGCGCCCGCTTCCACGTAGTATTCGACGTTTTCAGGGAGTCCGGCGAAAAGGAATTGATAGCCGGAGCCGTTCTGCTGCGGCTGCATAACCACCTGTTCCCATTTCGTGGTGCTTTGATATCGCGCGAAAAGGCGGACTTTGTCCGGCTGAATGCCAATGGGAACCGCGGTGACCACCTGGTCGGAATTACGGCGAATGGAAACATTGCCGGGAGCGACGCGCAGGTCATACAACGGCGCGACGCCGGCATGCTGGCCAGTCCAGAGGAGACTCGCGCCATAGCCAAGATAGCCAGGGGCAGCGAGGATCATCCAAATCAGGACACCAAGAGCGGCAACGCCGACACCTGCGGAGATGAGCAAAGTTTTATTCGGGAGCAGTTGTTCGGGCTCGGCTTTGCGCGCGACTTCAAGAGTGTCCGCGGCGAGAAGGTCGATGAAAGCGTCTCGGCGATTTTCCTGGCGCTCAGCAAAAGTGACCAGGCGCTGCTGGAAATCCGGAAAGGAATTTTCGGCGGTGCGAGCAGCCTCATGCTGATTCAAGCGGCGCAAGGGGAAGTACAAGCCCAGGCATACGGCGGCGGCAATCGCGAGGAGAAGTATGGTGCGGGCGCTGATCACGCTGCCGTGGGAAAAGGCGAATAGATTAATGATCAGGACCAGAACCAGCGTGGTGACGAGCGCAGCCGACGTGAGGATGGCCGCGCCGCGCAGAATGGCGCTGAGCCGGAGCCGACGCTCCAGTTCCTGGATGTAGGAGTTGAGCTGTTCCCGCGTGCTCACGATTCCTCCCTTTGCGTGGCCAGGTACCGGCTAGCCAGCAGGGATTCGGCCACAGCCGCCCCCAGGGCCAATAACATAAGGTACCACCACAGGCTGTAGGGTTGCACTTTTTGTTGGGCTTGCGCCGAGGCGGAAGCCTGCTCGGCGGCCGAACTGGTATTGCCGCGCCAAAGGGCCAAAGTGTCGTCGGGTATTACGCCGAGATTCGACTCGCGGCGGTCGGCGTTGACGCCGATGACGTCCTGGCGGCCATTGGCGAGGCGAAGCTGATAAAAACCAGCCTGGGTGAGCTGATAGGACTGCGCCGTGGTGGCTTCCTTGAGCGAAAGCGGCCGTTTGCCGTTGGGATCGACCACTTCCACGCCCACGGCCTGCTCTTTGGCCGTGCGCAATTCGAGATAGGAATCGACCAGGCGCGATCCGCTGCGGCTTTCGGTGCCGGAAAGATACCGCGCGGTCTGTTCGATGAAGGGAACGAATACGGGATTCAGCGGAAAATCGTTGGTGATGTTGTCGAGTCCGGAGGCGAGAAGCAGAGCGCGGCCTTCGCCGATTTTTTTATCGAGAAGCAAAGGCGTGTGGTCGGTGAGGCGAGCGACCACACGCGAATCAACCGGATCGACAACGGCTACGTAATAGAACTTCACGCCGGCCCAGCGCTCAGACTTGGCGGTCGAAGGATGCGAAGGGTCAGAATCGCCCACCGTGAGGTAGCCGCCGGAACTCTGAGAATAGTAATGCGAATCGAGCACACGATCGTCGAAGACGGGAATTTTGGGCCGATGCGCGGCGTTGCTTCCAGCCGCGATGAATACGCTGCCACCACCGCGGACGTAGCGGTCGAGATCGCTCTCGAACGACGCGGGGAGCGAGGCAACGTCGGAGAGAACGACGAAGGCGTAGCGCGATGGATCAATACCGCCTAGATTCTCCACGGTCACGGTTTGCAGGGTGAAAGCCGATTCGGCTGCGGCGCTGAGCGCGGCGTTGAAATATAAGGGCGAGCGGCGATCGTTCGATTCGTGCACGAAAAGCACTTTTTCGGGATCGGAGCGCTGGACAGCAAAAAGATTTTCGTCATCAGCGGGAAGCGCATCGGCCGAGTCGATTTTCACTGCGCAGCGGCTGAAACCATAAGGCACGTCAAGCGACGGGAACGTAACGGTAGCGCGGCCGTTCGCGGGAACTTGCACTGAATTCGTGGCGACAGTTTTGCCGTTGACGACGAGCGAGACATTGCGCGTGGCGGCGGGTGTGTCATACCCGGCGATGACGGCTTGCACGCGCGTCTTTTTGGGGTCCCAGACTTGTCCTGGGGCGCTGACGCTTTCGACGGTCCAGTTGGGCACGGCTGCCTTGGCAACGGGGTGCAGCACGAGCGTGACATTTTGCGGAAGCGCCAACTCGGAGAAGTTTGCGGGCATGTTGTCGCGCTGCATGTCACTGAAGAGATGCAGCTCGATGGGGGTGTGGATGGTGTCGGCCATGGAGCGAACGGCGCGGGAAAGTTCGCCGAAGCTGCCGCGCGAATCGCCAGGCTGAATGCTGTCGACGGCGGCACGCAACGCGCCGGCGTCCTGAACCGGCTGCGTGAGAACCTGAAGCTGCGAACCGAGAGCGGCGACTTGCGCGCGAGTAGCAGGATTCCGAGAGTCGAGAACGGATTCTGCGGCGCGCTTTGCGTCGGCAAGACGCGTGCCGGCGCGCATGCTGAAGGAATTGTCGACCACCAGCAACGCGAGTTTGTCTCCGGAAGCGCTGACCGCGGGGCGCCTGATAAAAGGATTCGCGAAGGCCAGAATGATCAGCAATAGAAGCAGGAGGCGCAGCGACAAGAGCAGCAAATAGCGCAGGCGGCGATGCTTGATGGAGCTTTGCGTGCGCTGCTCGAAAAACATCAGCGAGCCCACCGGCTGCGGATTGGTGGTGTGGCGGCGCAGCAAGTGCAGGTACAGCGGCACACCGACAGCGGCGATGCCCGCGAGGAACCAGGGAGCAAAAAGGCCCATCAACCTCTCCCCTGGCGAATGGTGAGATATTCACGAAGCGCGCCATCGAGCGGGCGATCGGTAACGAGCAGGTAGTAATCCATTCCGGCGGCTTGCGTGCGCTCGCGCAGATCGGCGATGTGCGCGTCCATTTTCTGGCGGTATTCGTTCTTGGTGTAATCCGGCGTGACTTCGAGAGATTCCTGGGTTTCCAGGTCGATGAGTATGGCAGGCTCGCGCAGATCGAGAGCCACTTCCTTGGGATCCAGCACGTGAAACAGCACCACTTCGTTGCCATGGAAGCGCAACGGCTCGATGGTGCGCACAATCTTTTCGGGCGGCTCGTAGAAATCCGAAATCATCAGGACCAGTCCGCGGCGCCGCAAAAGTTCCTGGAAATGTTGCAAGGGCTTGGCAATGTCGGTTCGCGCGTGCGGTTCGGCGAGCTCGAGGCCCCCGAGCAGGCGCGCCAGCTGGCCCTGACGCGTGGATGGGCGGATGTAATTGCGGACTTCATCGTCGAAGACGATGAGGCCGGCGGCATCGCGCTGGTCCTTTATGGCGAGATAAAAAAGCGAGGCAGCGAGGTAGCGCGCATAGTCCATCTTGGTAATGGAGTGCGAGGTGTACTTCATGGAATTGCTGGCATCGAGCAACACGGTAAGCAGGCTGTTGGTCTCGCCGCGATAGCGCTTGAGGTAAGCGCGCTCAGTACGGGCGTAGACGTTCCAGTCGACGTGGCGCAAGTCATCGCCAGGCGTATACGCGCGATACTCGGCGAACTCCTGGCTGAAGCCGAAGTCGGGCGAGCGGTGCAGGCCGGCGACAAACCCATCGACCACCGTTTTGGCGATGAGGTCGAGGCCGGAAATTCCGGCAAGCACCGTGGGATCAAGAAAGCGCTGCAAATCAAGCTCCCTTGGGCGGCGGCATGTGCGTAATGAGCCGGCGCAGGATTTCGTCCGAATCGATGCGTTCGGATTCGGCATGGAAATTCAAAAGAATGCGGTGCCGCAAAACCGGAATGGCCAGCGCGGTGACGTCGTCGTAAGCGACGTGATACCGGCCGCGGGAAAGCGCGCGCGCCTTGGCGGAAAGCACAATGAACTGCGCGGCGCGAACGCTGCCGCCATAGTTCACATATTTTTTGATGAAGTCCGGCGCGTTTTCGTTCTTGAAGCGCGTGGCGCGAACGAGATTCACTACGTATTGGGCGATCGATTCGGCAATCGGAACCATGCGCACGAGCTGCTGAAAATCGAGAATCTCCTGCGCGTTGGTGACCGCTTGCACCTGCGCAACGCGCGTGGTGGTGGTCAGATCGACCACTTTTACCTCGTCACCGGCGCTAAGGTAATCGAGCACGGTGTTGAACAGAAAACGGTCGAGCTGCGCTTCGGGCAGGGGATAAGTGCCTTCGAGCTCGATGGGGTTCTGCGTGGCGAGCACGAAAAATGGAGACGGCAATTTGTATTGATGGCCGCGCACGGTGCAGGAAAGCTCCTGCATGGCTTCGAGCAGCGCCGATTGCGTTTTGGGCGGAGTGCGGTTGATTTCGTCGGCGAGTAGAATGTTGCCGAAGATGGGGCCGGGGACAAAGGTCCAGCGGCGATGGCCGGTGGTGGGATCCTCTTCGATGATGTCCGTGCCGGTGATATCGGACGGCATGAGGTCCGGAGTGAATTGAATGCGCTTGAATTCAAGGCCCAGCGTCTGCGCGATGGTGCGCACCATCAACGTTTTCGCGGTGCCGGGCAAGCCCGTGATGAGGCAATGGCCGCCGACGAAGAGCGCGGTGAGGATTTGATCGATGACCTCCTCCTGGCCGACGATGACCTGCCGAACCTGCGTGACAATGCCGTCACGCACGGCATGAAAACGATCGATTCGTTTCTTCAGATCCGCGGAATCCAGATTGACTTCAGCAGTAGCCATCGGCGATTTACCTTTCGGGAGTAGTAGCTTTCTGAGAGTCTTCGAGCTGGAGCAGCAATTTCTGAGCGGGCCGGAAATCGGGAGCGGCTTCAAGCGCCGCGAGCACGTTGGTCTCTGCTTTGTCGCGCTGGCCGTCGGCGAAATAGGCCTGCGCAAGATCGAACTGCGCGGAAGCTTTGTCGAGCGGCTTCAAAGCCAAAACGGCGGTGTATTCGCGGATGGCGCCTTTATAATTGTTCTGCTCGTACCACAATTCGCCGAGCTGGCGATGCAAATCCTCGCTCATCGGGTAAATGTAATTGATGCGGTCGAGCGTGGCAGCCGCTTCCCTGGGCTCGTTCAGATCCTTCTCAAGTGAGGCAAGCTGCTTCAACGCGCCGGGATCGCGCCCGCCCATTTTTTCGTATTCCGCGAGGATGGTAGCGGCGGCTTTCTTGTCTTCCTTGGCCAGATCGGCCTCGGCCATGAACTCATAGGGGTTCGCGTCATAGACATATTGCGGATACAGCGCGCGAACTTCTTCGCCTTTCTTGATCACGCCGTCCCAATCCTTGTCTTTATCGAGCTGCACGAGTTCCTTGAGCGCGGCGCGCCACTGGTCGAAATTGTCGGCCTCCTTGCCCACATCCTTGGTGAGCCAATCCATGAACTGCTTGTCAAAATCCTCGGCGGACATGCCGAGGTTCTGCTGAACCACGTCCGGCGTGGTGCGAACTTGCGCGAAGGAATGGACCATGTCGAGCAGCTTGTCGGCGCCCCAGCGGGACTGGATGTAATCACAAATACGGCCCGCCTGGAAATAGGAGACGATCACCTGGTTGGGGTAATCGGGACGCACGAAACCACGGTCGAGCTCGGCAACCGGGAGCAGCTTTTTGTTTTTGATGGCGACGAGGATATCCGGCGTGATGCGATCGCCCCATTCGGGATTCTCTGCGGTTTCTTCGTGCACGGCGAGGCCTTCTGTGAACCAGCGCGGCACGCGATGGTTGGTGGCGGTGAGAATGTAGACGTGGCTCATTTCGTGCCAGAGCGTGCTCGCCCAATGAAAATCCCCCGGCTTGCGGCCGGAAGGGCTGTCCATGGCAACCACTTCGCCGAAGGTGACGCCCAGCGCGCCTAGTCCCGGCATGCCGAGGGTGCGCACGGCGAAATCTTCGTGGTTGGGATAAACCTCCACCTGCACCGGGCCGGGAAGCTTCATCTTGTATTTCTTCTCGTAGGTGGCCATGGCCCGCTTCAGCACTTCTTCGAAATAGGGATACAGCAGGTCGGCTTCGCTCTTGTAGAGCTTGAGGATGGTGGTGTCGTCCTTGAAGGTTTCGAAATTCTTGTAGCTGTCGATCAGGCGCAAGCTGTTGACGGTGGCGGCGTCGCGATAGCCATTGTTGTAAGCAAGTTCGAGTTGCAGGCGCGGCTCATCCACCTGGCCCAGGCGCATGAGGTTGATGCCGAGCTCGGAGTGCGCGGACCAGAGCTGCGGATCGACGGCGACGGCTTTGCGGTAGTAGGCCACGCCATCTTCATAGCGGCGATTGAGCACGAGGTGATGCGCGATGAGCGCATAGCCTTCGCCGTAATTGGGATTTACCTGGCGAATTTTGTCGAGCCAGGAGTCGGGCAGCTTGTCCGCAAGAAGCTCGATGGCTGCGTGAATGGCCATGGCATCGAGCGCGTCGGGAGAAATTTCGATCGCTTTGTCGGCTTCTTCGGTGGCGATTTTCGCGTTGGAATCTTCGAGCGCGAGATTGGCCATCAGCTCGTGCGCTTCGACCAGCTTGGGATCGAGCTCAATGGCTTTGCCGGCCTCGTCGACGGCTTTTTCATCGAAGCCGTCGGCGCTGACCAGCGCTAGGCCGAGATAGGCCTGGGCATTTTTCGGATCGCGATCGAGGGCTTCCTTGAAAAGATTCTCGGCATCCTGATTGTTGAAGCGCTCGTGCAGCAGACGTCCCCAGCGGACGCGGATGAGTGGGCTTTTGTCGTTCTGCGCGACGGCGGCGCGGAATTCGGCGTTGGCCTGGTCGTAGCGGGAGAGGCCCCAGTCGCCTTCGGCACGGTCGTAGGCGTCGCGCGCCTGCGTGAGCGACTGGAAGCAGGCCTGCGCTTCGGCGCGATGACCGTGGAGGCGGAGAGTGTGGCATTCGTCGGGAGTGGCGCCGGAGGCGAATGTTGCGCTGAGCGCGATGAGCAACACCATCGCACAGCAAAACCGAAGAGAGATCCCTCGACTCGCTGAAAACCGCTCGCTTCGGGATGACACCGGAAACCAAGTACCGCGGGAAGCTACATTTCGTTCGATCTCGTTCCGTGATACGAGTCGTGACAAAACAATTCCCGATAAAAACCAAGAGGGATTCTTCGCTGCGCTCAGAATGACGGCGCGACGTGATGGCACTGGCAACGGAAGATGGCAAGGGAGACGAGTCACCTGTCGAGGTCCCCTTGGACGCGCGCGAGCTCGAGCAGCGCCTGCGTGAGCTGCTGCTTGTAATCGTCCTCCGCCATGGCTGCTTTCTGATACTTCAGCATGTCGATCTTCTGCTCGAGTTCCTCTTTCTTGGCAAGCAGATCGCGCTTGGCCGGATCGTTTGCAGCGCGTTGCGCGGCGCCGATGCGCAGGATAGTAAAGTTCGACAGAAAGCGCCCCTCGCCGCCATCAGGCGACGCGGAGCGCACAGGCTCGCCTTTGCCGGTGTCCTCGAAGACGGCGTGCTCGGTAGCCAACCGCTTTTGCGAATCGTAAAAGGTAGCGGTTTTGCGGTCAGCGTACTCGAACGCTTCCATGGCGCTGATGGCGTCGTTCTTGTCGAGGTCAACGGTAGGATCGCGCAGCGCTTCCACCCAATAGCGCGCGAAGACGGTGGCATTTTTCTCGGTGCCGGTTTTTGTGGCGGCAATCACCGCGCGGCCAGGCTTCTCGAGCGCGGCAATCGAGCCGCCGCTCGAGCTGGTGGTGTTGACGATCAACTGGCGGCGCGAGGCGATGTGGTCGCACAGCGTCGCAATTTCCCCAGCCGAAATATCCGGACCGGGCAGGTTGAATTTGTACTCGACGCCATCGAATGAGCCATGGCCGATGAGGATCAGTACAAAATCGTCTTCGGGCTTCGCTTGCTTGGCAACTTGCGCGAGCGTGTCGCTCATCCGCGCCCTGGTGGCGTCCGCACCGCTGAGGGTGAAGACATGCGCGTCAGTGCTCGAGCCTTTCAGCAGCTTGTCGAGATCGCCGGCCATGGCGGTGAAGCGCTGCTCGTAATCGGGTTCGCCGCCAAGTCCGGCCACGGTGACGTAATACGTGCTTGCGCGCGCGGGAAGCGCGGCGACACAACAGAGCAGCAACATCGCTGGGAGAATTCCCGCGTTTTTGGAAACGCGCAGTTTCAAACCACACCCCACTTGCGGCGCAGCAGCCATTCGGAAAACCGAAGGAGGATCAGCACCAGGAAAATAATGGGCATGTTCCAAAGCTCTTTGGTCTCGCGCATGGTGATGCCCGCATCGGAATAGGGAATTTCCGCGGCCAGCTTGGAAAGCTCGTCGGGACGCCAGTAGCGGCCGCCCGTTTGCGAGGCAAGCTTTTCGAGCAGGTCGCGATTCTGCTCAGTGTGAAAATTTTCGGCGACGCCGTCCATGCGCTGGAAAGTGAGCACGTCGCGCCCGATTTCCTGGCCGTTGCGCTGGGCCACCACTTCACTGATATACGAGCCGGGCTTCTCGGCGGCGTAGTCTGCCTGAAATTGCCCAGGCGCATCAGGCACAGGAGACATATCGATCGAAGCGGACGTGCCATTGGGCCCGAGGATGTGCGCCTCCACATGCGCATCGGGCGCGGGCTGGAACGATTTGTCGCGAATATTGGCGGAAAGATGCACGCGGCCATCGTCGAAAAGCATCTGGTTTGGCACGCTGGCTACAACCTTCCCCGGCGAATCGGTCACCAGCCAACGCAGCACCTGGCGCCAGAACATGTCGTGCGTGGTGTCGCCAAGGGGCTGGCTCATTTGCCAGCGCCATACGCCGCCGCTGGCCACGATGGCGGTGCGCCCGCGGCCATAATTTTCGGTGACGAGGAACGGCATTTTGTGGCCGTGCACATCCATTTCCGCGAGGACCGCGGCCCCTGGCTTGGGCGTGCCCGGATCCTGGTAGTCCATCAGGTACGGAAGCTTTTTCCAGCGCTCAATGTTTTTCACCGGATCGTCAATCAGGCGCGTGACGATGCTGTCCGCGCCGGCTTGGGTCAATTCGACCGTGGCGGGATCGCGATGAAAGGTGTTCTTTCCGGCGGGCATCACGGTGGGAATAATGTCCGCAAGATTCGAGCCGGCCCAGCCGCCGTCGGCCAGACCATAGCGGCCTCCGAGAAAAAGAACCCCACCGCCGCGGCGATCGACGAACTCGCGGATCAGTTCCTGCTGCGGCAGCGTGAAATAGCCAGCTTCGACCGATCCAAAAATAAGTCCCTGATAAGGAAAAAGATCCTCGGCGCGCGAGGGAAATCCTTCGGCGAGTTCCTTGGGATCACTGATCCCCTGGCGATAGATTTTGTTCTCGGTGGTGCGCAGCATCGAAGCGACCTGCACGATGCGGTCGTCATCTTCGGCGCGGCGAATGAATTTGTACTCCCAGCGCGGCTCACCTTCGACGTACAGCACACGGCGCTTGCCGGATTCGACGTTGACCAGGCGCGTGACCGCGTTGTTGGACTGGTTCGTTTCGCCGGGCATGGGATCGATGCGGAATTGCAATGTTTTCGCGCCCGCCGAACCCGCATTGAAGAGCAGGCTCTCGGACTGAATCTTGTCATCCGCGCCGAAAGTAACGTCGTGCGAGGCGAGAACGTTCGAGCCGTCGCGCACCGTCAGCGTCGCTTTGCGCCCGGAATATCCGCGCTGATGAAAACTCACGCGCGCGGAAAGGCGCGAATCGGCCAGCGCTCGCTGCGCCACGACGGCATCGTTAATTTCCACATCGTTGGGAATCTGCTCGAGGCCGAAGCCTACGGTGTGCACCGGGATGCGACGGTTGCGAAGCGCCGCAATCGTGTCGGGATCGACACCGCCGGAATTATCGGAGCCGTCACTGAGCAGCACGACCGCCCCAACGGGAAGATCGGATGTTTCAGAGGCGAATTCCTTTAGACTGTCGCCAATACGCGTGGCCGGCGCAGTCGGAGGGGCCTGCAGATCTTTGGTGCCGGCGACGCGGGTGAGTTGCGTATCGAAGCGATAGACGCGTGTCTGAAACCGCTGCTGCAGTGCGGCGAGCGTGCCGTTCTCAAGGGCCTTCGCCGCGAGCGCTTCGCGCGAGGCGCCTTGGTCGGCAATGGCCATGCTGCGCGAATCGTCCACGAGGACGGCAATAATGTTCTGCTGCGGTTTTAACTCGGCGACGGTAATGGCAGGCTGCCATAGCAGCACCAGCACCAACGTGGCGAGAGCAAACTCGAGGAACCAGATGACGCCCGCGCGCCAATTCCGAACGGGCGCAGCGGCCTGCGGCAAGCGCGCGCGAATCAGCAGCGCGAGGCCAATGGCGGTCGCGAGCACCAACAGCAGCAGCACCCACTTCGGCCAGCCTCCGAGCAGGACGAACTCGCCCTTGGAAAAAATCGACGATGGATATTTGAAAAGAAATTGAAACATTCGGGAATCGCCAAACCTTTTTCAGCCGCGTGTCTCGCTCGCCTGATCGCCTATAGAACCCGATACAAAATCTTCGCTTCTCGATGACCTGCGTTGCGCGTGCTCCTTAGACGCATGAGCCAGCCTTCGGGGCACGCCGATCCTTCGTTTCCCACTTCGTTTGGATGACACAGTCAGAGACTTTTCGCTATGCGCGGCCCCGGGTCCCAGGTGCTGCCTGCGGTCAGTGCGTCATTCCATAAATGATGTAGTCCAGGCCGATGCGGAAAGCCATGGACGCGAAGCGCTCCGGATACTCCGGCATGTCCGCCCATTCCCAGGCGTCGCCCAGATGCATGTTGTGGCAGATGGCCACGATCACCCGGCCGCGATCGTCGCGAATAGCGCGCCACTTGGGCACATATCCATCTTTCTCATACGTGCGCCCGCTATTGATGTATTGCTCGCCCGGAACCTGGAAGCGGTCCTGGAGATCGTAGAGCGTGTGAAAAATCTCATCATTATTGTCGAGATCCTCGATCGGGCGGTCGGGGAACACCATGCGCATGCCTTCGAGAAACTGTTCCCAGTCCTCGGTGCCGTGGAAATCGTCGACCATAAGGAAGCCGCCCTTCAGTAAATAGTCGTGCATGCGCTTGGCTTCGGCTTCGGTGAACGTCCAGTTTTGGACCTGGACCGCGTAAACCCAGGGATAATTGTCGATGTCGCTGTAGCCGCCGTCTGTATGGTCGAGATCGACGACCTGCTCGCGCGAAGGTCCTTGAATGCGCGTAAGGCGCTTCATGGCCAGTAGAAACTGGCGATCCGCCTTGGGGTAATCGCGCGACCAGCCGCCATATCCGCCGTAGCCGTATCCGCCAAAGGCGCGCGCGCGCGAGGTATATTGCAGCCGCGACCAGTAAAATTCCGCTTTTTCGTGGGCGGCGACGGGGGAATCGTCATATCTGTTCCATCCTCCGTACTGGAAAGCATGCGATGCGAGGGCGAACAGACCAATAGCGAACGCTACGAGGAGAAGCGCCACCGGAAACGCTGGACGGAGCCTCATCGGATACCTCAATACCGGGGAAGGTTACCAGAATGGCTTGCCCTTCTCCAGCCTCAGAGAAAAAGGGGCGAGCCCTCTACGCTGCAGCGCAGAACACAGGGCTCGCCCTTCGCGCTAATAAGGCACAGATGCTTACTCCAGACAGGCAGTTGTACAGGGAGACGCCTGTTGCATATTGATAAAGCTGGGATAATTCGGACAGAGAACGACGCGTGAGGTGGAATTGAGTCTACTCGATCAAACCAGCAACCGGCCGTGGCCGCTGCCGAAGCGGCCATGGATCATGAAGCAGGTGTGGCGCGATTTGCTGTTCGCGCATTGGCCGGTAGCGGTTGAGGCGCTGCGTCCTCTGGTGCCTGCTGTGCTGGCGCTTGATGCGTTCAATGGAGATGCGTGGGTGAGCATCGCGCCGTTTCACATGGAGATCCAGCCACGCGGATTACGTAGGCTGTCGGAGTTGTCGAATATACCGGAGCTGAATTGCCGGACGTACGTGACGGTCGACGGAAAGCCAGGCGTTTATTTCTTCAGTCTGGATATTGCGAGCCGATTGCTGGTTTGGGGCGCACGGACTTTCTACCACCTGCCCTATTTTCAGGCGAAGATGAGTTGCGAGAGCTCCGGCGAGTCAATTTCGTATGCTTCGCGGCGAGGAAATGCTACGTGGCGCGCGACCTATGAGCCAATTTCCGAGGTGCAATTGGCCGCTCTGGGAACAATCGAGCACTTTCTGACCGAGCGCTATTGCTTGCACGCCGTCCATGGACGGCGCGTGTATCGCGGAGAGATTCACCATGCGCCGTGGCCCTTGCAGCAAGTACACGCCGAAATACAGGAGAACACGATTGCGCAGACCGCCGGAATTTCGCTGCAGGGGCAGCCGTCAGTTCTTTCGTTTGCGCGCGAAATCGAAGTTCTCATCTGGTGGCCGCAAATTGTTGACCGCTAACCTTGGCGCGAACTTAGCCCTGTCAATTTCGTCCAGCCGGCGCGGCGGATTGTGCATCGAACCCAAGGCGTGAGAGGATGCGCGATATACCGGCTGAGCATGGGGAAATAGCGAGGGAGATGTGAAGCGAAGGGACCTGCTGAAACTGGGAGGTGCGGCGGCAATTGGAGCCGGCGCGGTGAAAATTCTGCCGGCGCAAATGCAATCGGGCATGCCGATGCAAGGCAATGCCGCTCCTGCGCCCGAAGGCAAAGCCGACATTACTTTGCAGATCGCTCCGGTGGCGCTCGAGTTGGCGCCGAACCGCATTATCAGCACCATCGGATACAACGGATCGTGTCCTGGGCCGATCTTGCGCATGAAAGAAGGCGTGCCGGTTACAGTGGACGTAATCAATGAAACCGACACTCCCGAATTCGTCCACTGGCACGGACTATTCATCCCCGCGGAGGTGGACGGCTCGGAAGAAGAAGGAACTCCTCCTGTGCCTCCGAACGGACGCCGCCGCTATCAATTCACTCCCAAGCCCGCTGGAACGCGCTGGTACCACTCGCACGCCATGGCCGGAGCCGACCTGCACAAAGGCACCTACACCGGCCAGTTCGGATTCCTGATGATCGACTCGGGCAAAGACCCTGGCCGCCACGACCAGGAAATTTTCCTGGCGCTGCGCGACTGGGAGCCGTTTTTCTCGAACATGGAAATGGACGAGGACGAGCAGGAAGATCAGGGACCGAAACCGGAAAAGCCGGCGGTGCTCGACACGCGCCCGAACGGCCTCGAAGTCACCTCCGAGTTGTACTCAATCAACGACAAAGCGCTGGGCGCGGGCGAGCCGGTTCGTGTGAAGCAGGGCGATCGCGTGCTGATGCATCTGCTGAATGCCAGCGCGATCGAGAACAAGCGCGTCGCGCTGCCGGGACATCGCTTTCAGATTCTCGCGCTCGATGGCAATCCGGTGCCCACACCACAGATGACCGAAGCGGTGACGCTCGGCCCCGGCGAACGCGTGGACGCCATCGTGGAAATGAATCAGCCGGGGAACTGGATTCTGGGCGCGACCGACGACATGGTGCGTGCGCAGGGGCTGGGCGTAATCGTCGAGTATGCGAACCAGCACCGCGAGCCGCAATGGGTGCCACCAACAAAACCGGGATGGGACTATGCCCTCTTCGGCAATGCTTCCGCGCCGCCTGCGTCAGTACCCGAGCAAAAAATCGACATGGTATTCGATAAAGTCCCGAGCGGCGCGGGACAATTCAACGTGTGGCTGGTGAATGGCAAGCCGTATCCCCACGAAAACGAATTCGTGCTGAAACGGGGCACGCGCTACCGGATCGTATTTCACAACCGCACCGACGATTCGCATCCTTTACATCTGCACCGGCACTCGTTCGAAATCGCCGAGCATCGCGGCAAGCCCGCGGCGGGAATATTAAAGGATACGGTGATTGTGCCGCTGTTCGGGCGCACCGCCGTGGATTTCACCGCCGACCAGCCGGGGCTCACGCTGTTCCACTGCCACATCCAGCAGCACATGGATTACGGCTTCAAGGCGCTGTTCCGCTACGCGTAATCACCGGTGTCAAGCCGCTGCGAAGGGCGCATTGCGGGCGCCAGAACTTAACTTCTTATATAACTTCTAGATGCGGCATCTCAAACCGTGATGACACATGTCACGAAATATTGATTGGCGCGGACGATTTAGGGCTTTCTAAACTAGAGTATGAACACGCAGGCCGAGCAACACGAACCGATCGAATTAGCCTTTCTGCACGAAATTGGCGAGCGCATCGCCTCGTCCGACCCACTGCATCTGGTGCTGCGCCGCGTCGTGGATTTCATCTCCGACGTGGTCCTGTGCGATTCCTGTTTCGTTTACGTTGTCGAAGACGGCGACCTGATTCTCAAAGCTTCGAAAAATCCCCACGCCGAAGTCGTTGGGCGGCTGAAGCTGCGCATGGGACAAGGCATCACCGGATGGGTGGCCGAGCACCGCAAGCCGGTGGCTATCGGACGCAACGCGTATCAGGACCCGCGCTTTTTATCCTTCACGGAATTGCCGGAAGACCGCTACGAAGCTTTTCTTTCCGTGCCGGTGCTGTGCCGCGAAAAGGTGGTTGGCGTCATCAACGTGCAGCATCGCGAGCCGCACTCCTACAGCAAGCGCGAAACGCAGCTCATCGCCACGATCGGGTTTCTGGTGGGGACAGAAATCGAGCGGGCGCGTTTTGAAGCCGAGCAGGTTCGCTTCGCCGACTTGTCGGAGGCGCGCAAGCTGGTGGAACAGGCTGTGCTGGTGTTGCAGCGTGACTGGAGCTGCGATGAAGCCGAAGCGCGCGCGGAGATTCAGAGACACAGCCGAATCAGCGGGAAGTCGATGAAGGAGATTGCTTCAGCGGTGCTGCTGTATGACGAGCTTCGCGAAAATTCGCGCCTGCGGATTTAACCGGATGAATCGAAACTTGGATTGCCTGGTCGCGCTTCGGTAAGAAGCGGACGCGCGAGAAATGGCCCTTCGGTAAGAAGCGCGCGGGAAATGGTTACGTCAGCCGGCAAACTGCTGCAAGGTACGCTCGATGTCGTCAAGCACGCTGCTCGCGCCGATGCGGAAAAGGCCGGGCTGCAGCCAGCGGTCGCCCAATTCCTGCTTCACAACCGCCAAATATTCCAGCGCCTGTTTTGACGTGCGGATGCCGCCCGCCGGCTTGAATCCGACAGACACGCCGGTCTTGCTCTCGTAATCTCGAATCGCGCGGGCCATCGCGATGGCCGCGGGAATGGTGGCGTTTACCGCTTCCTTTCCGGTAGAAGTCTTGATGAAATCGGCGCCTGCCATCATGGCCACGATGCTGGCGCGCGCGATGTTTTCAAGCGTCTGCAATTCGCCGGTGGCCAGAATCACTTTCATCAGCTTCGGCTTGCAGGCTGCTTTGAACGCGGCGACTTCGTCGTAGAGCGCCTGCCAGTCGCCCTTCAGCACGTGCTCGCGCTTGATGACCACATCGATTTCGTGCGCGCCGGCCTCCACCGAGTGGTGAATTTGGTCGATGCGCTCTTCCAGTGGCGCGAGGCCTTTCGGAAAATCCGCGGAAACGGTGGCCACCTGTATTTGTGTGCCTTGCAATTCGCGCAGTGCCGTTTTGATGAACTGGTGGTAGATGCAGACGGCCGCAGTGTGCAGACTTGCAGTGCCGAGACGTTGCGCCAACTCAGGTGGAAGCGGCTGACGCGCACGCGCGCAGAGTTTGCGCACGCGTTCGTCGGTGTCATCGTCGGCCAGAGTGGTCAAATCCATCACCGAAATGGCGAGGAGCAGATCGCTCCGGGAATTCTTGCTGACGCTGGTGCGCTCTGTAATTGAAGCGGCAGCGCGCTCAACTTCAGCGCTATGGGCACTGGCCGCAGCAATCCAGTCCAGATCGATACCTATGCCCGGATTCTGCGCTTCCAGCGGTTTGTGTTGCAGGACGCTCATTGAGGGGGGGCTCACTTGTAGTTTTCTCCCAAACAGGGGCTTTGGCAAGAGTACCCGTGTGAAAAAACCGCCGATTAATGCTGCAGTTGGCGATTTTCGGCGTAGTAGCGAACCAGGGCCAGCGAACGGTAGACCGCATGCACGAATTTTCCGTAAGGCGCGGTGATGAAGAGAGCGGCGACTAATGCCAGGTGCAGGACTAGCAGGCTGCCCAGCGCAGGCGTGGCGCGGAGGATCAGAGTGAGCAAGCCCGTGAGCGCCACGAGTCCGAGGATTGCTAGAAATGTGTAGTCCATCGCATACATGCGCTCGATTGCAGGCGCACGGTCGCTCTTCCTTTTCATGGCAAGGAAGGCCGCCACGCCGATAACGATCAGAACGCCACCGACTGTGCCGAAGATTACAGGCAGGCTCGTCAGAGGATAAGGCGGAAGCCGGCGAAAGAAATCCTGGTAAATGAAAGCGAGCGACGTGGAGACGAAATCGGCGAGAAATCCCCAGAATACAAATTGATGATGCAGCCGCCGCGATGCCGAGGGCTTTTCTTCGGGATAGGTGCAGCCGGGCCCGCCGCCTTCGAGGTGCTTCAACGTGAGGATGGCGCCGACAGCTTCAAGTAGGACTTTGCCGCTGATGCGCACGCTTCCGACCGTGCTGGTTTCCGACCATTCGCGCATGGCGCCACGCAGCCAAATCGCGATGCCGAAGAAAAATAGCGCGACCGCCGGAATGACCATCGCCAGGTACGGAACGATGGCGTAGAACGCGCCTGGGCCGGTGTGCGCCGTGATCAGTTTCCTGGGACCAACCCACAAAAGCGCTACGATTATCGTAAGCGAGATGACCAAGTCCGCGAGCAGCAGCGTGATGCGCGGCTCCTTGAAAGCGCGCGCCAGCAAGTTGGGCCAGCTCCATTGCTTGTAGCTCTCGATGCGCGCTTCGGAAAGAATCTGCGGAATGTTGATGGCGAACTCGTGCGGCGGCGTGAACATGCAGGCGTAGTAGCAGGCGCGGCAATCGTGGCAAAGGTTCGCGAGGTAGAAAACGTCGCCTCTGGCAAAATCGCGGCGCGTTTCAATGGCGCGAAACACGGGACACAGGCCTTCGCAATAGCGGCAGGCGTTGCAGATGACCAGTTGTCGGTTGGCTTCCTCGAAAAGGTTAGGCGCGGGCTCGGCCATTCGTTGCCGCCATCCTTCCCGCGAGTTCGCCGAACACCGAACCAATGGTCATGCCAAATCCTGCGAGGTAACCCTTGGTGAGAATGTTGCCGGACATAATTTCACCGGCGGCGTAGACATTCTCGAACGCGCGGCCACTTTGATCGAGCACGCGGCAGGCGTCGTCGACAGCGACACCCATGTAAGTAAACGTGACGCCGGTACGCAGCGGCAGCGCGTAAAAGGGCGGGTGATCGATGGGAATGGCCCAATTGGTTTTTGGCGGCGTGATTCCGCGCGTGCCGTTTCCGTCGGGCGACTCGAGCTTCTGTTCGAGCTGCCCAGAAGTTGCGCCGTTATAGGCAGCCATTGTTTCAGCAAAGGTTTCGCCGAAGGCGCGCGCGTCGACATTCATCGCCGCGGCGAGCGCTTCGAGTGAATCGGCCTGATAGGGCTTGAACATGGGCGGAAGAAAACGGTTGATCGTTTTCGAATCGACGACGGCGTAGGCAATCTGATCCGGCTGCGCGGCGATAAGCCCGCCCCAGATGGCGTAGCGCTTGGGCCAGATTGCTTCGCCTTCGTCATAAAAGCGCTTTCCCAGTTTGTTCACCACCACGCCGAAAGGAATCGCATCGAGGCGGGTGACGATGCCGCCGTCGAATTTCGGCGCGCGCGCGTCGACGGCGATGGCATGGAAACCTTTCGGATCGCCGATGGGCTTGGCGCCCTTCTTCAGCAGCGCGGCGAGAATGGTGCCGTCGTTATAGGGCGTGCCGCGCACGATGAAATTCTCCGCGGCGTCTCCCCAATGGCGCTTCAGCCATTCGATATTCGCTTCGTATCCTCCGGCAGCCAGCACCACGGCTCGCCCGCGAATCAATTCCTGCGTGTCTTGCCTGCCATTTGACTTCAGCTTCACTCCCTCAAAGCGGCCATTTTCGATAGCCAAATCCTCGACCATGGCGTTGTAACGAATGCTGATCCCCATTTTTTGCGCGGTGCGATAGTAGGAATTGAGTAACGCTTTGCCGCCGCCGAGAAACCAGCGGTTGGTGCGTCCCAGGCTGAGGGTTCCAGCGAGCGGCTGCTGCCAGGCCGCGCCATGCTCGGTCATCCAAGCCGGCATTTTGCTCGACTGGCGAATAGCGTATTTCGCGAGATCGAGATTGTTCGGGCCCCCGGTAACGCCGATCAGGTCCTCAAGAAGCTCTTCTTCCGAATAAGGCGCGGAGAAAAATTCGTCCGCGGCCGCGTGCGCGCAGCGGATATTGCGCGTGTGCCGCGAATTTCCGCCGCGCATATGTTCAGGCGCGCGCTCGAGTATCAGCACGCGTTCGGCAGCGTGCCGCGCCGCCATGGCGGCGGAAAGCGCGGCATTGCCTCCGCCCACAACGATCACGTCGAACTGGTCCAATCCATCTCCGCTTGCTAGTTGACCGACAATTTTACCGCGATAACGCAGCTATGCGAGAGTGCGCCCTTTCGTACGCGGGCCAAACAGACTGAGGATTACCGCCACCAATAGCCACATGGAGGCTACGTAGACGAACACACTCTTGTAGCCGTAATGCTCGAAGAGAAACGCGACGATGAGCGGGCCGAACACATTCGCCAGCCGCCCGATTCCGTAGCCCAGGCCGGATCCGGAGTTGCGAATGTGCGTCGGGTAACACTCCGGTGTGTATGCATAGAGCAGCGGCGCGAAAGTCTGAATGAACATGGCCACCAGAAATCCAAAAATCACGATGAACGCGACACGGAACGTCAGCCCGTACATCAGGCCGCAGAACGCGATCACCAGCGCCACGAAGGTGATCGACCATTTACGCTCCCAGCGGTCGGAAATCAGCGCGGCAATCAGCGCGCCGGGCACGGCGCCGATCGTCATGGCGGAAGACCACGCTAGCGAATGCACCAGCGAAAATCCGTGCGCCACCAGCAGCGTGGGCACCCACGCGGTGAAACCGTAAAATCCGAGCGTCTGCGCGATCCAGACGACGATGAGCATCAGCGTGCGCGGCAAATAAGCCGGCGCCAGCAAATCGCTGTACTTGCGACGTGCGGGCGGTTGCGCAGTCGATTCAACTACCGGCGGCAACTCGCCGTGTTCCGCGCGGGCGCACGCTTCGAAGCGATCCAGCACCGCATCCGCTTCGGCAAGGCGTCCTCGTGTTTCGTACCAGCGCGGCGATTCTTCGAGGTAATTCGCGAAAAACAGAATGATCAGCCCCAGCGACCCCCAGATAAACACCAGCCGCCAGCCCCAACTCGCCAGCGGAATCGTGTAGCGCGCCACATACGCCGTCACGGGAATGCCCGCGAGGCCAATGGTCATCACCCATCCCTGATAGGCGCCGCGGCTGCTGGCCGGGAAAATCTCGCTGACGTAGGTCATCCCGATCACCGTCATCGCGGAAAGGCCGACGCCCGTAAGCAAGCGCGTGGCGGAAAGGCCAATGGTGCCCTGTACCGCCGCGTTCAGCAGGGAGAAACCGGAATACCACGCGGTGGTAAGCAGCAGCGCTTTCTTGCGGCCCAGCCGGTCGGAAAACCATCCGCCGGTGACCGCGCCGATGAACATGCCGAAAAATGTCCAGGAAACGATGTGGCTGATGATGCCGACGGAAAGATTCCATTGCTTCATCACCGCGGGCGCGGCAAAGGCAAAAGTGTTCAGGTCGCCCAACTCGAAGAAAAACACCAAGGCGATGATCCACATGAAGCGTCGATGGATCGAGGTGATCGGCAGCCGGTCCAGACGCGCCGCCGCGCTGCTTCGTGTTGCCTGCATAGTCGCCATTCGGGCAACGCAGAGTCTGCATGAGAACTTATCGCGGCGCAACAGCGAACGCGCTTTACATTACCGGCGGTTGCGATATAAAGAGGCATAAATTGCGAGTGAAAATGTATGCCGGAAGAAATATACGACCTAAAGACGTCATGGAGACGTCGGCGATTTTCTTCGCGAAACGGCTGCCTTGGTTCTTGTTTTTTTGTTTCTCGACAAAATGGTGAAGGGTGCACGCATAACGGCAATCCGGTCGATTGCTACTGTTGCTTTCTCGATGTTCCTGCTAATTTTAGGTATCGGGATTGAGAGGAGCCGCCCATGAATGAGTATTCCCCTTTTATTGCTATCACGGGAATGGGTGTGATCCTTATATGTTGGGGCAATCCTGTGGACCAGCCATTTTGCTGCTAAGAAAGATGGGAGTCAGGAATCGTTGCCCTTTCCCAAGCAAAGCCGTCGCGATGAACTCGATTTGGCTTCCGCAAGTCATCGCTAACATGAAGTGAGGTTCCCATGAGCCGCGCATCGCTGAAAATCAATGGACAGACACATGAAGTAGACGCCGATCCGCTGTGCCCGCTGCTCTACGTGCTTCGCGACAATCTTTCCATGAACAATCCACGCTTCGGCTGCGGTCTTGGCCAGTGCGGCGCGTGCACCGTGCTCATGGACGGACGCGCGGTGCGCTCCTGCACCCTGCCGCTGGAACGCGCCACGGGACACGACATCGTCACTCTCGAAGGCCTGGGCACTCCCGACAAACCGCACCCGGTGCAAGCGGCCTTCATCGAAGAGCAAACCTTTCAGTGCGGCTACTGCCTGAACGGTTGGGTGCTCACCACCAAAGCTCTGCTCGATAAGAATCCAAATCCTACAGACGCGGAAATGCGCAGCGCGCTCGAAAGCCTGGTGTGCCGCTGCGGCAGCCACATGCAGATTTTCGCTTCGGTGCGCCGCGCCGCCGAATTGATGAAAGGGGGCGCATAGCCATGGCTCCCCGATCAATTTCTCGCAGAGACTTCGTAAAGGAAACTGGCGGCCTGGTGATTGGCTTTAGCATCGCGAGTTCAACCATCGTGCCGCGCCTGCTCGCGGCAGATGCGCTTACCTCTGTGGCCACGCCTTCGCCCGCGCGTCTCGATTCCTGGCTGCGCCTCGACAAATCCGGCACGATTCGCGTTTTCACCGGCAAGCCCGAAATCGGCATGGGCGTGGAAACCGCGTTCAAGCAAATTGTCGCCGAGGAACTCGACATGTCGCCCGACCACGTCGAGATCATCATGGCCGATACTGCGCTAACAACCAACCAGGGCGGCGTCGGCGGAAGCACTTCCATCATGTTGGGCGCAAAACCGCTTCGCAACGCCGCAGCCAACGCTCGTTATCTGCTTACGCAGCTTGCTTCTCAACGGCTAGGCCTGCCGGCCGACCAGCTCGAAATCAAAAATGGAATCGTCAGCGTGCGCGGGGATGCCTCGAAGAGCGTTTCCTATGCCGATCTTGCGGGCGGCAGCGATCTGAACGACGCGCTCAAAGTTACCGGCGACGGCTTCTCGCTCGATGTCGAAGGCCCGGGCAAACCGAAGGATCCTTCGCAATACACAGTGGTCGGCAAATCGCTTCCGCGTGTGGACATCGCGCCAAAAGTGCTGGGCAAGTGGCAATATGTGGTTGATGTTCGCGTGCCGGGAATGGTGCACGCGCGCGTGATCCGTCCTTCGGGCGTTGGCGCCACTCTCGTGCATGTCGATGATTCCGCCGCGAAGCAAATAGCGGGCTATCAACAGACAGTGGTGAAAGGAAACTTCGTCGGAGTCGTCGCACAGAATGAATGGGCGGCCATTCAAGCCGCTAAAGCCGTGAAAGTTACCTGGACGCCGCCAAAACAATCCTTCCCTGAACAAAGCGATTTGTACAAGCACATGCGTACCGTCGCGCCCAAGGCGACCAAGGAAACACACAAGCTGGGCGACGCGGAAACAGCCATCGCCGGGGCAGCAAAGAAAGTGGAAGCGAGCTACGAATTCCCGTTTCAGTCGCACGCCACCATGGGCCCCGGCTGCGCGGTTGCCGACGTCCACACTGACGGAATTACCACCGTGTGGTCCGGCGGCCAGAAGCCACACGATCTGCAAAAAGGTTTCGCCGAACTACTGCACGTGGACCGCGACAAGGTCCGCGTGATCTGGGTGGAAGACGCCGGCTCGTATGGACGCCCTGGTTTCGAAGACACCGCCGCTGACGCCGTGATCCTCTCGCAAGCGATCGGAAAACCCGTTCGCGTGCAGTGGATGCGCGACGACATGCACGCATGGGGCGCGAAAGGTCCAGCGGTGCTATGCGACATGTCTGCGGGTCTCTCCGCCAATGGCGAAGTTAGCGCGCTGAAGTTCACTTCGATTGCCTTCTCCGGCGGAGACATCATGTTCCGCCCGGACGCCGCGGGAAATTATCTTGGCGCGCAGCTCACGGGAATTCCCAACACCACCGGCGTGGACGAATTCGCACAATTTGGCTCGAACACTCCGCCCTATTCGTTCCCGAATCTTCATGCCGTGGCGCATGTGGTTCCTGCGTTTTATGGCGTGGCTTCGCCGCTGCGCACTACGCATCTCCGCGACCCCGAAGGTCCCGCAACATCTTTCGCCGTGGAATCTTTTATGGATGAGTTGGCCGTCGCGGCGGGTATAGACCCCATCGAGATTCGAATCAGGTACATCGATGAAAAGCGCGCCCACGCCGTGTTGAAAGCCGCCGCCGAAAAAGCCGGCTGGGATTCACGCACGTCGCCGAGGAAATCTGCGGCAAGCGGCGATGTGGCCACCGGCCGTGGCGTCGCGCTCGGGACGCGCAACGGAACCTACGTTGGCACCATTGCGGAAGTGGAAGTAAACCGCAAAACCGGCGTGGTACGCGTGACGCGCTTCATCTGCGCGCACGATTGCGGGCTGATCATCAATCCCGAAGCGGTGCGCACTACCATTGCCGCGAACTTGATTCAGTCGATGAGCCGCACGCTGCACGAAGAAGTCACCTTCGACCGCGACAATGTCACCAGCGTTGATTGGCGCAGCTATCCCGTCTCACGCGCTTCGGAAATTCCCGCGCAGATTGACGTGGTGCTCATCAATCACCCGGAAATTCCTTCGAGCGGCGCGGGCGAGCCTTCGTCGCGGCCCACGCCGGCGGCGATCGCGAACGCTGTGTTCGATGCGACCGGCGTGCGCATCCGGCGCGGCCCGCTGACGCCCGTGCGAGTCAAAGCGGCGCTGGCCGCGCAGGAACAGCACGGGTAGCGGCTTCGCTTCAGCCGGATTGCCGGAGCACAAAAGCTACCGCGCGGCCCACAATCCGCAATAGAATTGGCTTATGTCCTCCGGCTATACCCTGCCCCTTTTGTGGCACTCCATAAAGGTGACGCTGCGCGTGGTGTGGCGCGTGGCTCGACAGGTGTTTCACGAGGCTACCGGCGCACTTTTCGGATTGTTTGCCGCATGGGGTCTGCTGCTGGCTTGGAGGACGTGGCACCATAAACCAACGTTATGGGTGGTGGGACTTGCGGTGCTCTACGCGCTGATGATGGCGGCGTTCGCATTTGGTGCATTTCGCCGCGCCAAACGCATTCGATGATGGGCTCGCTCGCTTCTCGTTGTCATCCCGAGCGCAGCAAAGGAGCTTTCTTCGGCGAAGTTGAGGGCTCTCTCTATTGTTTCGCTCTAAATGCACTCTTTCGCGACGTGTGATCACTCTGTGCCATGCCTGACGCTACCGACAAGAAATCGCGGCTCGCGGAGAAAAAAACGGCATCCACCACCGGTCTGCCGATGGAAGCGGTGGTCACCCCCGCCGACCTGAACGGCTGGAACGCCGAACGCGACCTGAATTATCCCGGGCAATCCCCTTTCACGCGCGGCGTGTATCCCACCATGTACCGCGGCCGCCTGTGGACCATGCGCCAATATGCCGGCTTCGGCAGCGCCGCGGAATCGAACCGCCGCTATCGCTACCTGCTCGAAAAAGGACAAACCGGCTTGTCCATCGCCTTCGATCTGCCCACGCAGATCGGCATGGATTCCGATCACGCGCTGGCCCAAGGCGAAGTCGGCAAAGTCGGCGTGGCCATCGACTCGCTCGAAGACATGCAAACGCTATTCGACGGCATCCCGCTCGAGCGTGTCTCTACTTCGATGACCATCAATTCCACCGCCGCCATTTTGCTGGCCCTCTACGTAGCTGTGGCGAAGCAGCAGGGCGCGAATCTTGCGCGCCTTGCCGGCACCGTGCAGAACGATATTCTCAAGGAATATATCGCGCGCGGCACGTACATTTATCCGGTGCGCCCGGCCATGCGCATAGTCACTGACATTTTCGCTTGGTGCCGCGCCGAAATTCCTAACTGGAATGCGATTTCGATTTCCGGCTATCACATTCGCGAGGCTGGCTCGACCGAAGTGCAGGAAGTGGCGTTTACACTGGCGAATGCCATTGCCTATGTAGAAGCGGCCATCGCTTCGGGCCTCGGCGTCGACGAATTCGCGCCGCAGCTTTCCTTTTTCTTCAACGCGCACAATGAATTTCTGATGCAGATAGCGAAATTCCGCGCGGCGCGCCGCCTGTGGGCGCGCACCATGCGCGATCGCTTTGGCGCGAAAGATCCGCGTTCCATGATGCTGCGCTTCCACGCGCAGACGGCGGGCTCCGCACTCACTGCGCAGCAGCCGGAGAACAACGTAGTGCGCGTGGCGCTGCAATGTCTCGCGGCGGTCCTCGGCGGATGCCAATCCCTGCACGCGAACGCGCTCGACGAAGCGCTCGCGCTGCCAACCGAGCAGTCCGCGCTGATCGCGCTGCGCACGCAGCAGATCATCGCGCACGAAACCGGCGTGGCGAATACCGTCGATCCGGTTGCGGGATCATACGCGATTGAAAAACTGACCGACGAAATCGAAGCGGGCGCTCAGGAGTATATTTCCCGCATCGACGCCATGGGCGGCATGCTGCGCGCCATCGAAACAGGATACGTGCAGCAGGAGATTCAGAAATCCGCGTACGATTATCAGCAGGCGGTGGAACGCGACGAGCAGATTGTTGTTGGCGTGAATCGCTACAAAGCCGAAGAAGAGCGTCCTATCCCTACCATGCGCATCGATCCGGAAATTGAGCGCGCGCAGGTGGCGCGCGTGAAAGCTTTGCGAGCACGTCGCGATGCGCCTGCGGCGCAGGCGGCGGTCGGCGAAGTCGAGCGCCGCGCCCGCTCCGGCGAAAATCTCATGCCCGCTATTCTCGGCGCCGTCGAAGCCTGCGCCACCGTCGGTGAAATTTCCGACGCGCTTCGCCGCGCCTTCGGCGAATACCACGAATCCGTCGTCATTTAAAAATACTGCCGAACATTTGGTACCCTTCTCCACCTTATGGGCCTGTTCATAGACATTTATATTTTCTATGCGGCTAGAATCTGCATTCGGGTTATCAAGCTTCTTATGAGCTGCTCTTGGCCCTTAACCACTGCAACGGTATTAAGCACAGAATCCGAAGGCGGCGGTGGGGCTGGCTGTTCGGTCGCGACCGTGCACTACGAGTACATGGTTGATACTCAGAAATATAGCGACTACTTTGAGAAGCCCTTCATCCTTTTAAGTTCTGCAGAACACTTTGCCCACACGATTCGAAAGGGCACAACTTTAAGTGTCCGAACGAAACCAGGGAATGCTTCTGTATCTATTCCATGTCTCAGCTATCTGCACCCGTGAAGCAGCCAACTGGAGTTAGTCGAAACCTTCTCAATAACGAGATCCTTCTTAGATGAAATTGATACTTGCATCAGGTTCGCCGAGGCGGGCGGAAATTTTGCGCAACGCGGGATTTGCGTTCGAGGTGCTACCAGCCAACGTTGACGAATCGCGCTTGCCCGATGAACCCGCCGCCGATTACGTGCTGCGGCTCGCGCGCGCGAAAGCACGCATCGCCGCGCAACAAGTGCCAGCGGAATCCGAGCCGAGCATCTGCATCGGCGCCGACACAACCGTCGTTCTCGAAAAGCACTTGCTGGGGAAACCGGAAAGCATCGAAGAGGCGCGCTGGATGCTGCGCGAACTCAGCGCCCAGACGCACGAAGTGCTCACAGGAATCGCGCTGGTCACTACGCCTGACTTTCGCGAAATTTCACACCTGGAAAGGACAAAAGTTACCTTCGCTGAGCTGTCCGAATCTGAAATCGAAAGCTATCTGGCTTCCGGCGAGCCATTCGACAAAGCTGGCGCCTATGGCATCCAGGGACTGGCGGGAAAATACGTAACCCGCATCGAAGGCTGCTACTTCAATGTGATGGGACTGCCGCTTTCGCGGCTGTGGCGCATGCTGCGCGATCTATCGTTGGGAGAAGCGGGGCTGGGAAGAGAATAAACAGGAATTGGCGGCGGAATAGAGCCCTCTCGGCCCAAAAATGGGAACGCAATTTCCGAGCCGCCCGGTGAAAAACTACTTCTTCTCTTCGACCACGGTTGGCGGAGGAGCAGGCGTGTTCACGGGAGCCGCAGGCTGGCTGTGCTGCACGGGCGCGTCGGGACCGCGCATGCCATCCTTGAATTCGCGGATGCCCTGCCCCAGGCCCTTCATCACGTCGGGAATGCGGCGGCCGCCAAAGAACACCAGCACGATCACAAGAATAATTAGCAGATGGGGAATACTTAACGCTTCCATGCGAAACCTCTCTTGAACCCGCCCGCGCAGTGCCTCTCAAATACCGGCGCGCCACAAAGCCGAGACGGATGGCTACAGTATAACACGCTCGTCGCCCACTCGCCGGGTTACCTGCTGGCGGTCCAGATACTCGAGCAGCGGGATCGCATACTTCCGCGTTACTCCCGTAAGTTCTTTGAATGCAGGCACTGGCAGCTTGGCGCCTTTCGTCTTGCGGTAGCCCGCCAGTAGCTCGCGCAGCCGCGCCACGGCCGCGCGGTGAAAGATCAACTCCGCCGTTACGCGCACCAGCACTTGTTCGCGCAGCAGAATCTGCAGAATCTTCTGCGCGCGCTGCGCTTCAACGGGCAACTTCGCCAGCACCATGGCCAAGCTCGGCACGGCCAGCCCCGCGGCTTCGAATTCGCGCTCGATCAACTGCTTGGCGCGCTCTTCTTCCGGCGCGAGCGACATAGTTCGCCCGGTGCGCTGCACCAGATCACCGGTGACGCTCAGCACGCCCGCTTTGAGCAAGTCCCCGAGGCTCGCGTCGAAAAGCTCCGCGCGCGGATTGCCACACTTGGTGTGCAGTTCCTGGCGCGGAATCCCGGGCAGCAGCGGATTCTCGCGATGAAATTTCTCTACAGCAGCACGCACAGCCGCAGAGCACTCCGCAACCGCGCGCGAGGAAGCCAGCACCAACGGCTGCTGCGGCTCGGAGACACCTCGCAGCTTCCCGGCTGCGCCGAGCGCTTGCGCTTCCGCTTCAATTTCAGGTTTCGTCCAGCCGGTGCGGGCGACAATCGCACGGACACTCATCGCGCCCGTCTTGCTGCGTTGTGTGACGGCGAGCAAAATCTCTTCGCGATTCCCGCGCGCCAGGATTTGCAGCGCCGGTGTAACGCCGGCATCCGTGCGCTTATGCCGCTCGGGTTTGACGTCCAGCACGACGCCACCGCCAATGGTCACCACTGGCGAAAACTGACGCAAAATGAACCGATCGCCTGGCAGCAGCAGCGCTTTTTCTTTCAGGCGCAGTTGCGCGAAACCCGACGCGCCCGGCCCTAGCTCTTCGCCTTCGAGCAGAACCACCTCAGCAATTGTCTCTGCTGTGCCCTGATGGAAATGCACGTGCGCCCGATTTTTCAGCCGCTTTGCTGACGCGAGCACGGTGATTCGCGCGTCCAGACGATCCGTCGGCTCGAAAATTCCGGCTGGTGCCAGGCTCATCCCACGCGCAATGTCCGCATGATCGATGCCCACGAGGTTCACTGCGGTTCGCTGGCCGGCCATCGCGCGTTCCACACTCGCGCCACCCGAATGCAGGCCGCGCACGCGCAGCCGCCTACCCGTGGGATACAACTCCACTTCATCGTCAATCTTCACGCTGCCGGCCACAAGTGTTCCGGTAACTACCGTGCCGAATCCTTTCATGGCGAACGAGCGGTCGATTGGCAGCCGCAAATATCTCAACGCGTCCTTCTTCGGTGCTGCTTGCGCGGCGCGCAGCAATTCCGTTTTGAGCGAATCCAGTCCAGCGCCCGTGCGCGCGCTTACCGGCACAATGGCGGCTCCTTCCAGAAAACTTCCGCGCACGAACTCCTCGATTTCAAGTTTCACTAGTCCCAGCGCTTCGCGATCGACCAGATCGGCCTTGGTTATCGCCACGACACCACGCGAGATTCCCAGCATTTCGCAAATTTCGAAGTGTTCGCGCGTTTGCGGCTTGATCGCCTCGTCTGCGGCGACTACCAGCACCACCACATCAATTCCCCCCGCACCGGCCAGCATGTTGCGAACGAACTTTTCATGTCCGGGCACATCGACGAACCCGATGCTTACGCCGTCAAGATTCAGAAACGCAAATCCAAGATCGATGGTGATGCCGCGGCGCTTTTCCTCTTCGAGCCGGTCCGGGTGCGTCCCGGTGAGCGCCTCCACCAACGTGGATTTTCCGTGATCAATGTGGCCGGCAGTGCCGACAATCACGTGCCGCGTGGATGGGTCGGAGATTTTCATAGGCTGGGCGCTTTCGCAGTATTCGATGCTAGCGAACGCCTCGGCGAAAGGTCAAACCACGCATAGTCTTGAACGCCGCGGCCCGGCGGCGTACTATGCACACGCCAAGTTTCAGCCGTCTACACATCACAGGAGACAAATTGTCCGTGACCAAGCGCTTGTTTCTTTTCGCCCTGGCTCTTCTCGGCCTTTTGCTAGCCACAACGCCCCTGATTTCCGCCGCGGATAACGACCCACTCATGGGCACCTGGATTTTAAACGTTCCCAAATCGCAACTAGGCGCGGTGGTTCCCAAAAGCATCACCCGCAAGCACATCCCGATTCCCGGCGGCGTGCGCGTGGTGCAGGATCGCGTTGACGCGCAGGGCAAAGCCAGCACCGGCGAATTCACCGTGAAATTTGATGGTAAGGACTATCCCATCAGCGGCGATCCCTACGTCGACCGGTTGATTATGAAGCGTGTGAACAAGTATCGCGCCGACGGCATCGGCATGAAGGGCGATAAAAAATCGACCACATTCGTCTGGCAGGTCTCGAAAAACGGCAAAGTGCTGACCTACACCACGCAGCGGCTCTATCCGCCGGAGCGCGTCGGAACCATTATTCAGATCTTGGACAAGCAGGAGTAGCGATCGCGCTGGTTTTCAAAGCATCTACACACGCGAAGGCACCGACATTTGATCAGGAGGGGTAACGAATGAGATTTCTCCGAATGCTTCCAGTTTTGATTCTGGCTCTGGCGCTTGTTGGGACGATCGGTGCACCAAGTAGCCTTGCGCAGGCCGCGCCGGCTCCGCCGCCTCTGACGCTTACTTCCACCTCGTTCTCCGATGGCGGCGTGATCCCAGACAAATACACGCAAGCTGGCGATCAAACTTCGCCGGAGCTTTCCTGGACGAATACTCCGCCAGGAACGGTTTCGTTCGTGCTGCACATGCATGACCTTGACGTGAGCCGCAACAAGACCACCGAAGATCAGCTCCACTGGCTCGTTTGGAATATTCCGGGCAACGTTACCAGCCTTCCTGAAGGCATTCCCATGGGGCAGATGAAGGACGGCGCATATCAGGTCAGCGCCAGCGGACAGGTGTATCGCGGCCCGGGCGCTCCCGCCACCGGCCCGCGCCATCACTACACTTTCGAGTTATACGCGCTCGATACCAAGCTTGACATCCAGCCCGGCTCCGACGCTTTTGCCACCCGCGTAGATGTAATGAAGGCAATTCAAGGCCATATTCTCGGCAAGGCCGTTTATATGGGGCTGTTCCGCAAACCGAAATAACGCTGTTCGTCGTTTCAGCAAAGGCTCAAGAATGGATGCCGCGCACCGTGCTTCGCGCGGCGTTTCCATTTAATGGTTTAGCGTTTGTCAGAACGGTGGCGGCGAGAAGGGTTGGTCGCTCGCCGGCTCGAGCAGAAAAATGGCATAGCGATACACCGCGAGCCGCGTTTCTTCGCTCATTCCTCCGCGGCCCACGATGTCTCCGAACGCGGAATGTAGCGGATGCATCCTGTCGTCCGGCAGCGCGTCCAGTAGCTCTCCAAACCGATTTTTCGAGGCGGTCATCGGGTCCGGCGGAGTCGCAGCCTGCATCGATTTGTCGGTCGCCGCGGCGTCCGACTTCGCGGGTTCCTGCGTTTTCGCGCCCGACGGTGCTGGCACCGGCGTTTTAGCCGGATTCGGTTTGGAGGCGCGATCTTTAGCCGCTTCCGCTTTTGCTGGCCGCGCCTCGAACCTCTCATAAAATCCGTAGCGGAACTGCTCTTCGTACAGCGCCGCATAGGCGCTCTTCACTGGAGTGGCTGGCGGATCATTCGAGGCCAATGCTTTGGCCGTGAAACTCTGCAACGCCTGCTCGAAATCGCGGAAATCTCCGCCCGCGCCCATCAGCGGCCCCGAACCTCTCCTACTCAGCGCAGCCTTGAGCCGGTCCGTGCGCGCGTCATAGCACTTGCCGTAGACCGCAATCGCGCGCACCGTTTTGTCCTGATCGGGCACCGGTTCGCTCACCTTCGGTTTGAATTGCGCGATCCAATCGGACGAACTCATCGCCAGAATCTGCGCGCAGGTCATTCCCAATTGGTCTCGATCGGCTGCAGGAGCGCGAGCCGCTGTGCGCTTGGCCTGGGCGAAAATGCCCGCTGATGCCATCAGCGCGATCACCGCCGCAACAAACATTTTCATAAGTGAGATCGATGCTAGCGCAACTCAGGAAGTTTTCTTAGCGGGAAAGCGCAGCACAAAGTCGTCCTTCTCTTCCACCGGCGAGCTTTCTCCGGAGAAGAAAAGCAGCCCGCGGCCAAAGCAGCTTCTCAGGCGCGCGACGGAAGCCTTGTGCCAGGTTCCATCGGACGCCTTCACCTCCACGCTCGCGCCTTCATTGTCCTTGAGCAAATCCGAAAGCCGCTCGTGGTCGTCCCGGTTCTTCTGATTGAATACCAGAATCGTGATGGCGGGTTGTGCATTCGTGTGAACCTCCAGTGCATGGCAAGCCACCACATTGGGATCCGCGGGCTTGGCTGTGGGCGCAGCCGCCTTCGTCGTTGGGCTCGCGCTGCAGCATTTCGTCCCGGATTGGGTCGCTTTTGCGCCAGCGGGCTTGTTCGAGGATTGCGCCTGTGGTTGCGCTTCCGCTCCAGCGTTGCTCGATTGCGCGAGACTCGCCATCGGCATGCTAACCAGCATGAGAGTTGCAACCCCAGCCGCGCATGCGGCAGAAATCTGCTTGGATTTCATGATCACCTCCCGAATGAAATAGCCGGGAGTATTCCGCGTGACAGCCGCGAGCACAATTCGTAAACCCCGCAAAATGGATACGGTTACTACGGATGTTTTGACCGCTTCGACTTTGATCTGGGGCAAGCAGCGCCCGTTCCAGCAGAACTTCGATGGCGCGATCAAGTCTTTTGGCGCGCGTCTCGGGCGCTCTCGCGGAGTCAAACCACTGGATGAATTGTCGGCGAAAACCAGGAGGCGCGGACTGGAATGTTTTCAACGCTTTCGGATGTTCTTTCAGCCCGGCAGCCAGGTCGGCCGGCGCTGGAAGCGTTCGCGAAGCGGTATCCAGCCGCAGATCGACCTTGATCACGTCGCCCGCATCCGCTTGCGCCGCTTCTCGCTGCGCCGAATTCACCTGCAACCGGTAGCGCCCCGCACCGGCGGGAACCGGTGTCGTCCGCGTGCTGCGGCCATTTACAACCGCCACCATTGGAATGTATTCCGGCTTTTCCTGCCGGCTCGACTTCGCATTTGTCGGCCCCTGAAACCGCGACGCAAGCGCGGACGAGATCTCCTCTGGCACATCCACGTGCCGCATCATCCAGATTTTATAAATGGTTCCCAAGAAACTCAGGGATGGCTGCGCGCTTGCCGGGTGTTTATTACGTTTTGGGGAGGGCACGGTCAGAGATGCCCCGTGCTCGGCAACCGCGCTTCCAGCAAATCGAGCTCGTGTTCCAATTTGCGAAACGCTTCGTCGTTGATTTTGTTCTCTCGGTGCATGCGCTGCAATGCCGCCCGCTGCACCGTTCGCATTTCGTGGGCAATACCGATCAAGTGCTGATACGTTTCCAGCGGTTCATTCTGCTCGCCGTCAGGTTCGGGCGAAAGCTCAGTCAACCTCCGGCGTTGCCTGCGTTCCAGTTCATCGTACAGCGATCCAAACGCGGGATCGCTGTTTTGCCGCGCATCTTCCAAATAGTTCAGCGCCGCTTTGCTGATGACCCGCCGAGCTTCCAGTTCCTCCGGGTCTTCTTCAGGAACTCCCGCAAGGCCCAGGCGCCGGATAATCATTGGCAAGGTGAGCCCTTGCAACACCAGGGTCACAAAAATTACCGAGAACGTCAGAAAGATCACCGCATTCCGCTGTGGGAAAGGCCTTCCGCTCTCGACCATTTCCGGAAGGGCAAATGCAGCCGCCAGCGCCAGCACGCCACGCATCCCGGTCCAACCAACCAGGAAAACGTAGCGGCGGTTAGGAAATTCCGTCCGCGGCCGCCGCCGCATCTTCTCCAGCCAGTTCACCAGGCCTGCCGCGGGATACATCCACATCAGGCGCAAGGCGATTACGATCGCGCTGAAAAGCAAGCCCAGGCCCAGCAATGTCCCAACACTCAGCCCCGTAATTCCCGAGCGGATATACGGCAATTGCAGCCCGATCAGAATGAAGACGATTCCGTTCAACACGAATATGAGTGTGTTCCACACCGCTGCCGCCTGCAGACGCGCGTCGATGGAAAAATAGGCTGAGCTGCGATGTCCCAGATACAATCCGCACGCTACGGTGGCCATGACGCCCGACGCATGAGCCTCTTCCGCCCCGAGATAGGCGAAGTAGGGAGCCATCAAGCTGATCAAGATCTCGATGGGCGCATTGGCGATGCGCTTTTCCACTTCGTGGATGATTCTCCCAAGAACCAGCCCGATGGCGATGCTGCCGAACACGAGATAAAGAAAACGCAACGCACCCTCGCTCGCCGTGGGTATATGCTGCGTCACCACCAGCCCTGTTGCGAACTGCAATGCCAGCAGGCCAGTCGCGTCGTTGACCAGACTTTCGCCTTCTATCAGGTCCGTCACATGTTTGGGCAGCCCCAACCGCTTCGCGATGGAAATTGCGGCGACCGGATCAGTGGGCGAAACCACCGCGCCCAGCACCAACCCGGTTCTCCAGTCAAATCCCGGCAGCATGGTATGCGCGACGAGCCCTATCCCGAAGACAGTGAAAATCACCAGCCCGAACGCAAGCAGAAGAATGCTGCTCAAGTGATAACGAAAATCGCGCCAGGAGGTAAGAAAAGCGCCGGAAAAAATCAGAGGCGGCAGAATCACCAGGAAGACGATGTTTGGATTGAGGCGGAATTGCGGAAGGTGCGGGATCTGGCTGATGATCAGGCCACCGATCACCAACACAATCGGATATGGCGTCTTCAACCGCTCCGCAAAAACCGCCAAAGCGACAACAAACACCAGCAGGATGACCAACAGCGGGATAACGTGAGGAATTTGTTGTGCGAACATCGGGTGCGCCCTGCTTTCAAGATACCGCAGGACCCCTGTCGCCTACCCGCTTTTCGATTCACAGCGGGATCGGTCGAAGCTGAACGCGCCAGTGCTGTTTTCTAGAAATCTGTACTCAAAATAAAAAGGGCTCCGATTGCTCGGAGCCCTTTTTCGATTTTAATCCTGGCGGTGACCTACGTTCCCGCGCCGTTTCCAGCGCAGTATCATCGGCCCTGCGAGGCTTAACTTCCGTGTTCGGGATGGGAACGGGTGTGACCCTCGCGGTAATACCACCAAGAAACTTGCTCGATCCTGTAGGCCTGAAGCCTCAGGATCGAATTCCTGGGTTTACTTTTTTAGTTAACCGAGCCGGCTAACATTCGTCAGCCTTGCCGGTTAACTTTGCAACTGATGGAAGCTTGTTTACTGCAAATTTCCACAAAAATATTGCAATGTGGAAAAGCGAGCTTGACCGCTCGACGCGGCTTTGGATGACGCGTTGAGTAAGTTTATGGTCAAGCCGAACGGCCGATTAGTACGGGTAAGCTACACGCATTACTGCGCTTCCACCTCCCGCCTATCAAAGTCGTAGTCTTCGACTGGCCTTCTTAGAGGGCCGCAGCCCCCTTGGGAAACCTTATCTTGAGGCGAGCTTCTCGCTTAGATGCTTTCAGCGATTATCTCTTCCAGACTTCGCTACCGAGCGATGCCACGGGCGTGACAACTCGATCACAAGAGGTCTGTTCATCCCGGTCCTCTCGTACTAGGGACAACTCCTCTCAAGTTTCCTGCGCCCACACCAGATAGGGACCGAACTGTCTCGCGACGTTCTGAACCCAGCTCACGTACCGCTTTAATAGGCGAACAGCCTAACCCTTGGGACCTTCTACAGCCCCAGGATGCGATGAGCCGACATCGAGGTGCCAA
>DASZMG010000124.1:0-7609 GCA_035551975.1 Candidatus Acidiferrales bacterium
CCCGCGGGATTCCCACTTTCCCCCTGCCGCGGCGGCGATCATTTCCCCTTCCGATCCAACAGCCACTCCATCTCCCTGCGCCGCTTCGGACTCAAGCATTTCAATCCTGCCAGGGGGATACGATGTGCGTAGGCTCTTCCAACCCGCTACGATACCAACCCGCTAAAACACAACCCGCTACGATACTTGACGAACCTACACCTGTGCAGTAGGCTTTCCACCCCCAGGAGGAGCCCATCCTATGCACAAGCGACAACAGACGCCAAAAGGTATCCGGTATTCATACACTGCCTCGAAAGTGCTCGCACTGACCCTGGCCGCCTCTTTCCTGTCTTTCGCGCAAGCCCCGTCATTGGGGAAATTTGCCGGAACCTGGACAGAAGATGAATCCAAGCGCAGCTTCGGATCGACGGAGACCCTGAAGTTCCGTGCGGACGCGAAGGGAAACCTCGAAGAATTGCGCGGCGCGGATGCCAAACCGCTGGTCCAACCGGTTCGCTTCGGTGAAAAGCCCTACACCATCGATGCGTCAACCAATAGCATCGCCTGGAAGCAGATCGACAAGACACACTTTGAGCGGAAACTTTTCGACAACGGAAAGCTGCTGACCACGCGTGAAATTCAGCTCTCCGACGACGGCAAAACCCTCACCGAAAAGACCGCGCGAACGCTGAATGGGGGAAAGAAACAGGTCATCACCATCCGATTTCATCGTACAAAGGGCGAGGGTCAGGGCCTTGCGGGGATCTGGCAGGCTGACTCTTACCACAGCACGGTTCCCACGCAATGGACGTACTCGATGATGGGCGATCAACTGATGATGGTGGATAGCACCGGCGTCACTCTAATGCTCTCGCCGGACGGCAAGCCATCGGAGGTAAAGGGCCCCGCTGTGATTTCGGGAACCATGGCGGCACTCAAGCCGGTCAGCTCCGACAAACTGGAGATGATCCAAAGCAGGCAAGGTGTGACAACGGGAAAAATCACGCTCACCTTGTCGGGCGACGGGAAAGTGCTAACGCTCAGCGCCGTGAATCTCGCGCCAAATGCCAGCGCGGCGCCGTCGGTCACGGTGTTCAAGAAGCAATAAACACCGGCGCGGAAGCGCCGGCTCCAACAACCGCGCGCAGAAGAGTCGCCCGGTTTGGGCGCCTGAAGATATCCAGCGAGTCGACGGACATCTCCTCCTGCGCTCGTTCTTTCATGAACTGGGCTTCCGCCTGCCATAGAGCCAATCTAGCCCCGGCCAGGGGCGGCAGATCGTAGCCCAGCGCGTAAGCGCTGGGAATTTTGTCGGGGCGCAGCGCCTCACCGCTCGCGGTACCGTTTCCGGGAACCTTCATCCACGCTCGCGCCGCCCGCACTCCAGCCCTGACGGTTCCCCACTACCTCTTGGTGTAGAATTTCTTGTCAGCATCTCAAGGAGCGCGCGTGCCCAAATCCGCCACCCGCAAAGCTGTATCGGTTGAAGTCGTCAGCAGCGAAACCCTCGCCACCGGACGCCACTTCGTCTTCAAGCGCGACCGTATCCGCGAACCCGGCGGTATCGAAGCCACGCGCGACATCATCGAGCATCCCGGCTCCGTCGTGGTGCTCCCGGTCCTCCCCGACGGCCGCATTCTGATGATTCGCCAGTACCGCTATGCGGCAAAACAAACCATGTGGGAACTCGTCGCCGGTCATCGCGAGCCGCACGAAACTTTTCTTGAATCCGCTCCGCGCGAGCTGCAAGAAGAAACCGGCTACACCGCGAATAAATTCACCAAGCTGCTCGAATTCTTTCCCTCCCCCGGCCTTCTCAGCGAAAAAATGGTCGTCTTTGTCGCCGAAGGACTCACGAAGGGCCAATCTAAACAGGAAGAAGACGAAAAAATTGCCAAACGCGCCGTCGCTCTTCCCGAACTCGAGGAGTGGATTCGCACTGGCAAAATAAACGACGCCAAAACCATCGCCGGCGTTCTCTACTATTCAAACTTTGTTGCCGGGAAACGTAGAAGCCCAAACCGAAGAATCGGGCGCTAAGCCACCACCATGGAAAACCGCGAAGTCGCTAAAATCCTGCGCGAAACGGCGCAACTCCTCGAAATCGACGGCGCCATCATCGGCCGCTACCGCACCTACGAGAAAGTCGCCGAGTTGCTCTTCACCATGCCCGAGCGCATCGAAGACCTCGCCAAGGAACCCGCCAAACTGCGCGAACTCCCGGGCGTTGGCGAAAACATGGCCGAGCACATCTGCGAAGTTCTCAAAACTGGCGATTACAGCCTGCGCCAGAAGCTGCTGAAGAAATATCCCGCCACGCTTCTCGAAGTTCTCGAGTTGCAATCGCTCGGCGCCAAGAAAACCGCCATGCTCTTCAAGATTTTCGGCGCGGCCACCGTGGCCGACGTCGAAAAACTTGCCCGCGAAGAAAAACTGCGCGAAATTCCCGGTTTCGGCGAAAAGAGCGAGCAAAACATTCTCAAAGCCTGCGAGCAGTTTCGCGCTCTCGCTGGCTCCTCCGCGCGCGTGCAAATCAACGTTGCCGAGGACGCCGCTCGCCTCTACACCGCCTACATCCTGAAAGCCTGCGCGCAGGTTGAATCCGTCACTCCCGCCGGTTCGCTCCGCCGCGGACGCGAAACCGTCGGCGATCTCGACCTGCTGCTCACCATGAAGCCCGGCCACGATTCCCAGGAAGAAATCGACAAAGTGGCCGAGCATCTCCTGCGCTATCCCGCCATTCACCAAACGCTCGCTCACGGCGAAAACAAGGTCAGCGTAATCCTCGACAGCAAGCTGCAAGTCGATCTGCGCCTGCTCCGCAAGGAAAACTTCGGCGCCGCTCTCATGTATTTCACCGGCTCCAAGGCGCACAACGTCGCGCTGCGCGGCCGCGCCCTCGATATGGGCTGGACGCTCAACGAATACGCCCTCACCACGCTGAAAACTGGCAAAGTGGTGGCCAGCAAAACAGAACAAGAAATCTACGCCAAGCTCAAGCTCGCTTACATCGAGCCGGAACTCCGCGAATCCTGCGGCGAAATCGAAGCCGCCGAAGAAGACAAGCTTCCGCATCTCGTAAAACTTTCCGACATTCGCGGCGACCTCCAAATGCACACCACCGCCTCCGACGGCAAAAATTCCATCGAGGAAATGGGCGAAGCCGGTCGCGATCTCGGCTACGAATACATCGCCATCACCGACCACTCCAAAGCCGTCACCGTCGCCAATGGCATGGACGAGCGCCGAACCTTGTCGCACATAAAAAAGATCCGCGCCGCGCAAGCACGCGTGCCGGGAATTCGCCTGCTTGCCGGAATCGAATGCGACATCCTCAAGAATGGCAAACTCGACCTCGACAACGAAGTCCTTGCGCAGCTCGACGTGGTCGTCGTCTCCGTGCACTCCTACATGAAGATGGAGCGCGCCGAAATGACCGAGCGCATCCTCGCCGCCATCGAAAATCCCTACGCGCAGATCATCGCGCATCCCACCGGACGCCTCGTCATGCGCCGGGAAGCCTTCGAGTACGACATGGAGAAAATTTACGACGCCTGCGCCAAAGCCGGCGTAGCCATGGAGTGCAACGCCTATCCCGAGCGCCTCGACCTGAAAGATGTCCACCTGCGCGCCGCCAAGCAGCGCGGCGTTGAAATCGTCATCTCCACTGACGCGCATCGCGCCAATCAGCTCGCCTTCATGCAATACGGCGTGCGCACCGCGCGCCGCGGCTGGATCGAGAAGCGCGACGTGCTCAACGCCCTGCCACTCGACCAATTCCTCGCCGCTCTGCGCCCCAAACCCCGCGCCGCCTCCGCCCGCTAGACAGCTCGACGCACCGCTGCGCTTGTCGCTTTTGTCGTTCGCTGTCATCCCGAGACCGAATCGCACGTGTGCGATTCGGTCTCGAGGGCTTTGCATTTTCTTTTTGTTGTTGGTGTGCGCCGTCATTCTGAGCGCAGCGAAGAATCCCTCTTCGCTTTTGATTTTCGCCGCCCGTAGCGGCGCGCTTCAGCGCGCCATCTTTTTCTTAACGGTGTCATCCCGAAGCGAGCGTTTTTCAGCGAGTCGAGGGATCTCTCTTCGGTTTCTACCCTGCCTTTTACATTTTCTTGTTATTCTTTCTGCCCACATCGGCTAACAGGAGCGCTGCATGAAATACGACTCCATCATCATCGGTTCAGGACAGTCCGGCGCGCCGCTCTCCAACGCGCTCGCTGACAAAGGTTGGTCGGTGGCCCTCATCGAGGAAAGCTTCCTGGGCGGCACCTGCATCAACACCGGATGCACCCCCACGAAAACCATGGTGCACCGCGCGCTCGTCGCGCATTACGCCCGCAACGCCGCCCGCTGGCGCGTCCACACGCAGGGCGTAACCGTGGACCTTCCCGAGATCGTCGCCCAGAAGGACAAGGTGGTCCTGGGCTTTCGCGAAGGCAAGGAAAAGCAGGTTGCCACCCGCCCCAAGATGCATCTCTATCGCGGACATGCGCGCTTCACCGGCCCGCACAGCCTCACCGTGAACGGCGAATCGCTCGAAAGCGAAAAAATCTTTATCGACACCGGCGCCCGCGCGCGCATCCCAAACATTCCCGGCCTCGCCGCCGCGGGCTACTTCACCAACGAATCGATGCTCAACCTCACCACTCTTCCCGACCACCTCATCATCCTCGGCGGCAGCTACATCGGCCTTGAATTCGCGCAGATGTTCTGCCGCTTCGGCTCGCGCGTCACCGTGATTCAGGACGCCCCGCAGCTCGTTCCGCGCGAGGATCACGAAGTCGCCGCCGAATTGCAGCGCGCGCTCGAAGCCGAGGGCGTGAAATTCATTCTCAACGCCAGCACCACCTCCGTCGAGCGCATCGACGAGTCCATCATCCTCACACTCGCGGTCGCGAGCGATCCTGCCGACCCGCACAAGCGCGCCGAAGGCTCGCTCACCGGATCGCACTTGCTTGTCGCCACCGGGCGCCGCCCGAACACCGACGAACTCGGCCTCGAAAAAGCCGGCATCGAAACCAACGAGCGCGGTTTCATCAAAGTGAACGGCCGTCTCGAAACGAACGTCTCCGGCGTGTGGGCCCTTGGCGACGTGAACGGCGGCCCGGAGTTCACCCACATTTCCTACAACGACTACCAGATTGTCTACGCGAACGTAGTCGAGGGGAAAAATCTGTCAACCGAAGGTCGCATCGTGCCCTATTGCCTGTTCACCGACCCGCAACTCGGCAGCGCCGGCCTCACCGAAAAAGAAGCGCGCGCCAAGGGCTACAAGTTGAAAATCGGCTCCGTGCCCATGTCGCATGTGGCGCGCGCCATCGAACGCGACGAAACCGCGGGCCTGCTGAAGATCGTCGTCGACGCCTCAAACGATCAGATTCTCGGCGCCACCTGTCTCGCGTCCGAGGGCGGCGAACTCATTCACGTGATTTACACTCTGATGCTCGCCAAACAGCCCTACACATTGCTCAAGGGCGCCATTTTCATCCATCCCACGCTGTGCGAAGGCTTCTTCTTCCTCCTGAATTCCGTCAAGCCGGCGACCTGATGAAGGTGGCCGTCCTGAGCGAGCCGCGCCCGGTGAGGGCGCACTAAAAACGTTCAGCGAGTCGAAGGACCTCTCCTTCGCTCTTCTATTTTCGCGGTGTCATCCCGAGCGCCGCGGGCCGGTTAGGGTCGCGCTGAGCGTCGAGGGATCCGCATTTTCCTTTGCCGTGAATTTGCGCCGTCATTCTGAGAGCATGGCGAAGAATCCCTCTTCGCCTTTAGTTGTTGGTTAACACCCTTTGCTTTTCGTGCGGGCGGCACAAGCCAGCCCCGGTCAGGGGCGGCATAATATCGGTAGCCCAACGCGTAAGCGCTGGGAATTTTGTCGGCGCACAGCGCCATACCGCTCGCGGTGCTGTTTCCGCGAGCCCTCTGTTATTTGCTTTTTACGGTGACAGCAGAGTAGCTGGATTAAACCTCAGCGATGGAGAAGACTTTTTCCAGGGATTGAATCGGATTGTGTCCCGGCGTGGGTTCGTATTCGTGCGCCACGTAGCCCGTGAATCCCAGGTCGGCGATCGTCGTCAGAATGAATTTGTAATTCAATTCCTGGGTGTCGTCGAGTTCGTGGCGCCCCGGAACTCCGCCCGTGTGGAAATGGCCAATAAGTGGAAACGCGCTTTTGATATTCGTCACGATGTTTCCATCCATGATCTGCGCGTGGTAAATGTCGAACAGAATTTTCACGCGCGGCGAGTTCACCCGCGTGCACACGTCCACCGCCCAGTCCAGATGGTTGCAAATCTGGTCCACTCTGCCAATTCTCGGGTCCGTATACTTCGTGTTCATGATCTCCATGCACAAATTGATGCCTTTCGCCTCCGCGTGAACTTTCACACGATTGAGAAAAGCAACTGCATTGTCCGCGCCCTCGCTGTAGCCCATATTCTTGCGCTGGCCTCCGATGATCACCACGTTCGGGCAGCCGTTCGCCGCGCAGTAGTCGATGAATGTCTCCAGCGAATCCGCAATTTCCTTGTGCAGTTCTTTTCGAATGATGCCGGTCTCAAACTCGATGCCGCCTCCGCGTCCCATCGTGGGAACCAGGCCAAAACTCTTGATCGTCGGCCACTGTTCGACAGGGAATATGTCCATGCCCACCGCGCCGAGGCGCACCGCTTGCCGGCACATCTCATCGAGCGGCATCGGCGAGCCGTTGGAAACGAACGATCGGCTCATGCACGATTGTTTCAGCCGCCGTTTTCGAGTGATGGGTGTTGCGGGGAGTTGCGCGGAGGCCAGGCTCGCGCCTGCCAATGCGGAAAGAAAGCTTCGCCGTTGCATACGCGGGATTGTACTCCACGCGAATGAGTTGGCCTGTATTTTCTTGTTGTTTACGCGGTCATTCTGAGCGCAGCGAAGTATCCCTCTTCGTGTGCAGATTTCGTCGCGACGGTAGCGGTGAACTAATGCGCGGACGTCGCGGGCATAGGAGCGCCCGTCGACACTGGCGCGCTCGCCGTCGCCGCACGGGATGCGATACGCCCCCAGTTGTTCGACGTGCTCGAAGCACAAAGAAAAGGAGACCGGCAATGCAAAAGCTTAGCACCATGCGTGAAATAGGAAGTGGAATTCCCCAGCGACGCCCGCTCACGATTGGTCTGGATATGGGAAATCGCTGGTCCTAAGCGTTCTATGAAAAGGGATATCAAGAGAAATACCTCGCCGCTGACTGGAGAGGGAGATGAAATCCAGCCCGCATTGGAATACGGAGCGGCGGCCAATTCACCGGACGCAGCAAGCAGAGCGGTTGCAGGTGCCAACCATGGTTCTATCTGAGACTCGCGGCCTATAGCTTTTTCTGGTTATCCGAGGGGGCATACGGTTAATCGAGAGACTTGGTGCGCAAAGCACTCTTTATCCTAACGCGGTTCTGGATGCTCGCCCTCGAACCATAGCGCCGGAAGATCACCGCCATCGCCGAGGAATCTGCGACGACAAAGTTCTCCGCAGGCGCTCAAGCTGCTCGTTGCTTTAGATACTCGGCGTCGAAGCACACTCCTTTCTTCCATATCAACAAAGTGATCGCGGCTCGCGTGGCGGCATCTTTGAAGATATTTTTCAGATCATGGTTGTGATT
>DASZMG010000125.1:0-48427 GCA_035551975.1 Candidatus Acidiferrales bacterium
CCAGGGCAACTGAAGGATGGCAACACTCCCGGTCCTCGCAATCTCATCAAGTCGTATGTCTATACAGTTGACTTCACCATTCCCGCCGCGAAGCTTGAGGCCGGCGCCATCGGTGGTCTCCCTCCACAGACGATGCTCGGCGGCGAAGGTCACTCGCTGCAGTTCGTCAACGGAGAATATGCCTGGGACGTCGGCGGCGTTCCCGGTGTCATCGGAGGAGGCCAGCGGCCTGCGGATTGGCCCATCATTGCTTTCCCGGCTACGTTCCACAAGGCCGGCGATCCCATGCGCCAGCCCAACGGCGACGGATTACAATCTCACTCCGAAGTCGACCGCAATGAACAGATCTGGCTCTTACCGCAAGGCTTTCTGATCGGCGCAATGAAGAACAATGCAACTGTCGCCGACCAGACCATTAACGGACAAAAATACAGCGTGGTCACTTGGACCGGCCCCAACGGCCAGAAGATCATCGGCTACATAAATGATCAGACGCACATGGTCGACAAGGTCGAAACCTGGATGGACCATCCCATGTACGGTGACGAGCACGTCATCCGCACCTACGATTACTATCGCAATTTCGGCGACGGCCTGCAGTTCCCTGCGCACATTGTGGAGACTCTCAACACGCCCGCGCTCACTGGTGCAAAGGCACTTAACATTGAGCTTTTCGTAACGGAAGCGAAAGCCAACGTGCAGGCCGATCTTTCCGTCCCGCAAGCCGTAAAAGATACTCCGCCGGCTCCGCCTTTCACTATCATGACCCAAAAGCTCGGCGATGGAATTTACTGGCTAGCCGGACAGAACGATTGCAGCCTCATCGTTGAGTTCAAGGACTACGTCGTAGTGGTCGAAGGTCCCATGAACGACGATCGCACCGTTGCTGTCATCGCCGAAATACACAAGCTCATGCCGAACAAGCCTATCCGCTACATGATCAACACGCATCCGCACGTGGATCACACCGGCGGCGTGCGCGGCTACGGCGCCATTGGTGCCACCATCATCACTCAGCAGGCCAACGTGGAATTTATCGAGGAGTTGCTGAAGACACCGCACACCATCATTCCCGATTCACTCACCAGGAATCCCAGCGCCAAGTGGAAAGTGGAAGGGGTGGAAGATAGTCGCGTACTCAGCGATGGTTCGCGCCGCCTGGAGATCTATCACGTGCGCGGAAGCCTCCACTCCAGCGGTATGCTCATGACCTATTTGCCCAAGGAAAAGATTCTCACCGAGGGCGATCCCTGGACTCCTGGCATGGTCAATCCCAAACCCGGCGACCGCGCCTACCAGCGCTGCTGCGATGCCCAGAATCTCTATGACAACATCATGCGCCTTCACCTCGACGTGAAAACCTTCGCGCCCGTTCACGGCCGCATCGATACCTGGGAGCACTTCGTTCAGTATCTCGGCTTGCCGCCGGACACCTCCGCCGCGAAAGCCGCCACCTCCGGCAATTAGATTGTTCGAGGTGAGCCTCGGTTGGGGTGAGCCTCGGTTGAGCCACACTGGAAGCGTGAGTGAAGGAAGTGAGCGGTTTGCGCGATCCGAAAAGGATCGCGCAGTAAGCCGAGGGTTCTCTCTTCGTTTTTTCTTTTACGGGTCATCCCGAAGCGAGCGGTGTTCAGCGAGTCGAGGGATCTCTCTTCGTGTGAAAGCTTCGAGGGAACTAACTTACCTGGGAGCGAGCAACAATCCACCGGTGTCATCCTGAGAGGCTGTGACTTTTTTTGATTTGGCGCGAAAATCGATGCTGAAAAGAATCGCATTATGCGACGAAATTCGCGGTTCTCGGAATAAAGTCACACCCTCTGAGCGAGCGCTGTGCGCCATCCGGTTAGGATCACGCAATGAGCGAAGGATATCTGTTCGGTTTTTTCTTTGACGGTCTCATCCCGAAGCGAGCGCAGTTCAGCAAGTCGAGGCATCTCTCTTCGTGTAAAAGCTTCAAGGAAACGTTAACGCAATCGGCTTGTTCCGTTCCATCGCGAACAGTCCATCGCTCAAATCGTGGTCAGGACATGACTCAGTTGTTCCCCGCCTGCGGCACCAGCGGCACCACTCCCAATTCTTTCCCGCTGGGCAGAATCACCTTTCGAATCGCGCCTACGGTCGCTCCGCTGCGCGCCGGTTCCACCGTAATCGTGATCTCGTCGCCAACCTTCACTTCGTTACGCGACCAGCCCATTCGAATCAACCGGCCCGGGCTAGGGCCTTCCACCGCCCAGTGCTCCAGTTTGCCCTTGCTGTTCTTCGCATCGAAATAGATCTGAATGTGCGGATTGGCAAACTCGAATTCCGTCACCAGCCCCTTGAACACAATCGGATGTTCCGCGTCGTATTCGGTATTCGTACCATGATGCGCGCTGGCAACCACACAAAACAAACTGGCGCTTAGCATGAAAGTCCCGAGCAGCTTTTTCATAGCGGTCCTCCAAACTTCTCAGAAAGGGGCCCACAACCTATCCGCGAACGGGGAACTGCAATGCGGGGATTATACACAAAACGATCTGCCCGGCTACCAGCCGCGCAAAAAAAAACGGCGGAATTGCGCTCTCTCTCCGCGTCAATTCCGCCGCAGCAACCGTAATGATTCCTCGAATTTTCTTAGTACTTCCTGAGCACTCCCACTACTTTGCCCTGGATTTTCACATTCGCTGCTGGAACGATGATCGGAGTCATCTGTTCATTCGCCGGCTGCAGCCGTACCTTCCCGTTCGCTTCACGGTAAAACCGCTTTACTGTCGCTTCATCTTCATCCACCAGCGCCACCACGATTTCGCCGGGATTCGCTACATGCGTTTGTTCAACGACGATGTAATCCCCATCTAGAATGTGGTCGTCACGCATCGACTCCCCGCGCACTTGCAGCACAAATGTGTTCTGCCCGCGCGTGAAATCCGCCAGCGAAATGGTCTCGTTCTGCTCCACCGCTTCCACTGGCTTGCCCGCGGCTATTCGCCCCGCCAGCGGCAACTCTACCGTGTGCCGGTCCAGCACCTGTTCCCGGATCGGTTTCGGCAGTTGCACCACTTCAATCGACCGGCTCTGGTTGTAACCGCGGCGGATGAAACCCTTCTTCTCCAGCGTGGACAGATGCTTGTGAACGGTCGCCAATGAAGTCAGCTTCAGCGCATGAGCGATTTCTTCAAAGCTCGGCGCGTAGCCATTCTTGTTCAAGAAGCTTACTAGGTAATTCAGAACTTCCTTCTGCCGCTTCGTCAGTGACATTGCCTCGCCCTTTCGCTTCAACGAAATCCCAAGTATTTTGCTCAGGCCGGCTTGTACCCTGCTTCGGCCACCGTCGCGATACTATAGGCGAAGTAAAAGCGAAAGTCAAATCACCCCTGTGGCGAGTGATTTCCTAGACCGGTATCGTCGCTTTCCGTTTCGATATAGAACGCCCAGTCTCGCTAGTAAACCGGTACGCTGTGTCGCGGTCAATGGGACGCAAGTACAGGTAGCGTTCCTCTCTATCCTTCTGTGATGCTTCTGATCTTTTCCTTGGCCGTTACTTTTTGGTCCCCTATCCGACTTATACCCGTTTCATTTTCAGCCTGCTTTCACAATCATCGGACTTATGCTGCTGTCGATCGTTCCGGATTGAATGCCAGCCGCGTGCTCATCAGATAAGAAGATCGCGGTGACAGCACTTCTCATTTCCTTAAGGAGAATATCCATGAACCACAAGATTTTGGGCAGCCTCGCAACTCTGTCTCTGGTCGCCGCGCTCGCGGTACCCGTATCTGTTCCGGCGGCCCCCGCGCCGAAGCCGCAGCCAACTCCAGCCGCAAAAGCTGTGCCAGAGCCGCATCCGGAAATCCGCGAAGCCCTCGAGTCGATGCGCCGCGCCCGCAAACACATGGCCGAGGCTGCGCACGATTTTGGCGGCCATCGCGTCGATGCGCTGAAAGCCACCGACGAAGCTATCCGCCAGTTGGAAATTTGCTTGCGATATGACCGCTAGCTCGCGGCCACAATTGCCGGGTTGAATCTGCAAAAAGAGGTTAAATCTATAAACCCGAAGGCTTGGGCGTGACTGGCGCAGGCGCCGCTGTCGCGCCCGACTTCACTTCCTGCACAATCTGCGCCGCCAGCTTCTGACTCACCGGGCAGCTCGTATCATTAATCCTACATTGCGCGATGGTCAGCCCGCATCCGCAGGTGCAGGTCTCTGAATTGAGCCGCTTTAAAACCAGAGTCTTCTGCGCCGCCGTCAAACCCTTCATGTTCACGTCGGGAAGATCGGTGGCGCGTTCGGCATTCTTCAGAAAAATCTGCCCGGTATCCGCGAATGTTTCGATCGTGGAGTTCACCGGCAATCCCAGTAGTGCGCGGATTTCCGTTTCCACTTCATCGCGCTGTAAAAGTCCCACGTGCTTCTGCACCACTCCGCCATCTTTATTCACAATGAAAGAGGTCGGCAACGCCGGCACGCCTCCATATTCTTTCGCGATGTCCTTGCCCATTATCACCGGATAGTTGATTCCCGCCTTCGCCGCAAAAGCGTTCACTTCCTGCGGCGTGGCGTCTTCATCCACCGAAACTCCGATGATCTGCAGCCGGTCCTTATATTTCGCCTGCAGTTCCACCAGTTCGGGAATTTCGGCGCGGCACGGCGGGCACCACGTGGCCCAGAAGTTCACGATGACCACTTTTCCCTTCAGCGCCGCCGTTGAAATGGATTTTCCCTCAAGATCTGTCACCAGAAACGGTGGTGTGGGCGTGGGATCTTTCACGAACCGAATCACCGCCGGCTCGCCATTCGGCGCAGTCTCGACATCCTCGTCTTTCGACGCACGCGAGACGCTATGCACCGCCACAGTACTTTTGCTTGACGCGCCGTGGCGGGCCCGCGCAATCATCAGCCCGATCATCAGGCCGGTCGTGCCGGCAACAACTGCCAGCAATGCTACGATCAGCAAGGATTTCTTCATTGCGGAGATCTCTTAGCATCCATTATGCGTCCATCCGCTCCGCCCACAAAATTTATCCTCCAGCATTTCCTGTAATTTTCTGGCGTGCCGCTTCGGGCATTTGGCAATGGTGTATACTCCGCCTCGTTGTAGCGTTTTGTTCATTTTCATTCATTCGGCAGTCCCAACTCACCCGACGAGGAATTCCCCCCAACAATAACGAATGGAGAAATCTTATGAATGAATTGGAAGATTCCCGAAGACGTTTCCTTAAGATTGCAAGCCTCGCGGCTGGCTCGCTCCTGCTTCCGTCGTCAATGACATTTGCTCACTCAAACCCGAATGCGTCTCCCGCCCAAAACGATTCCACCGCCGCTGAATACACCATACGCATCACAGCCTCTCCCGTGGAAATCGCTCCCAAGGTCATCATCTCCACCATCACCTATAACGGGCAGTTCCCTGGCCCACTCATTCGTTTTCACGAAGGTCGCCAAACTACCGTCGATATTTTTAACGACACCGATACTCCCGAGCAGCTCCACTGGCACGGGCAAAAAATACCTGCCGATGTCGACGGCGCTGCCGAAGAAGGCACGCCCTACATTCCCGCGCATGGCAAGCGCCGCATCAGTTTCAAGCCGGGCCCCTCGGGCTTCCGCTTCTATCACACGCACAATCGCGCTGGCGCCGACCTTTTCTCCGGCCAGTACACCGGTCAGGTTGGCCCCGTCTACATCGAGCCCAAGAGCGAGCCCGGACGCTATGACCGCGAAGTTTTTCTCACCATGAAGGAATTCGATCCGACTCTTAGCCGCGGTGGCGACATGGCTCAGGATTTTTTATCGCCCTCCGCGGCCGACAAAACCCTCCAGCAGACCGGCGAAACCTCCATGAAAGCCTCGCTCGCCAAGGGCAAGCCGCACGGCTACGAAGTTGGCTACAACTATTTTACCATCAACGGAAAAATGCTGGGGAACGGCGAACCGGTCCGCGTGAAGCAGGGCGAGCGGGTGCTCTTTCACATTCTGAACGGCAGTGCCACCGAAATTCGCAGCCTTGCGCTTCCTGGCCACTCCTTCGAAGTCGTCGCGCTCGACGGCAATCCCGTCCCCAATCCCACCCGGGTACCCGTGCTCTGGTTCGGCACCGCCGAGCGCATCTCCGCCATCGTTGAAATGAACCATCCCGGCGTTTGGATACTCGGCGATCTCGCCGATGATGACCGTCATCATGGCATGGGCATTGTCGTCGAATATGCCGGCAGCACCGGTAAGCCTCAGTGGCTCGCTCCTCCAAAGTTTCGCTGGAAATACTCGCAGTTTGCCAAACCCGGCGCCCCAGCGCCCGCACCCGATCAGACTTTCGACATGGTTTTCGCCAAAGACAATGCCGCCGATAACGGTTTCAATCGTTGGACCATCAACGATGTGGCCTTTCCGGCCGACGCCATGTTCGGGAAAATGATCCCCGCAACCTTCCATCTGAAACACGGCAAGCGCTATCGCCTGCGCATGCGCAACTCCAGCGACGATATCCATCCGGTTCACTTGCATCGCCACTCATTCGAGCTGACCAATCTCGCCGGCACGCCCACGGCCGGTGTAATGAAGGATGTCGTCATGCTCGGCGGATATCAGCAGTACGAAGTCGACTTCGTCGCCGACAATCCCGGCATGACTCTCTTTCACTGCCATCAGCAACTGCACATGGACTTCGGCTTTATGACTCTTTTCGACTACGTCTAATTGGGTCGGCGTTCAACGATGCGAACTTTTGCGTCGTATAAGTTGGCGTATAAGTTCGTGGTATCAACCATGGAAAATTTTGCGCGCAACGCGGTTATAATCCGCCTCGCGTAGCAACTCGCTTAATCAGGAACGGATTCGGAATTGATCGGAGAGGAGGCTCAGCATGTGGCAAAAACTGATGCAAACCAACGCTCCCGCCGCCACCTGGATCGTCCGCTGGCTCGCCGGATGGGTATTTCTTCTCGAGGGCATCAAGAAATTTTTATTTGTCGCGCAGTGGGGCGCGGGCCGTTTCACTCGCATCGGCATCCCGCATCCGCTATTCTTCGGACCTTTCGTCGGCTTCGTTGAAATTGTCTGCGGCTTTTTACTGCTCATCGGCCTGTTTACCCGCTTCGCTTCCATCGCCTTGCTCATCGATATTTCCGTCGCCATTCTCAGCACCAAGGTTCCTATATACATGAAGCAGGGCTGGTGGCCCGCCGAGGCCGAAGCCCGCACCGACTATTCCATGTTCATGGCTTTGCTTTTCCTTCTCATCGTCGGTGCCGGTGTTTGGTCCTTCGATGCCCGTATCGCCGGATCACGCGCTGCCCGCAAACGTGTCTGAAAACGCTACAACCGTCTCCGCTGCCGCGGGCCCGCCATCGGCCCCCAAAGCTTCGGCCCCCAAAGCTTCCCTGCGCGAGCTCGCCATTTTCTTTTTGCGCCTCGGCACCACGGCCTTCGGCGGACCCGCCGCGCACATCGCCATCATGGAGGACGAACTCGTCCGCCGTCGCGGGTGGCTCTCCCGCGAAAAATTCCTCGACCTGCTCGGTGCCAGCAGTCTGATTCCCGGCCCGAGTTCGAGCGAACTTGCTATTCACATCGGCTATCAGCGCGCCGGTCTGCCAGGACTGCTCGTCGCCGGCACCTGCTTCATCCTGCCCGCTTTCGCCATGGTCTCGGCATTCGCCTGGGCCTACGTGCGCTTCGGCCATTTGCCCGCGATCTCCGCGCTTCTCTATGGCGTGAAGCCGGTGGTGATCGCGGTAATTCTGCAAGCGCTCTGGGGCTTGGGGCGCACCGCAGTCAAATCTAAATTACTCGCGGCCGTGGGCCTGGCCGCCACTGCTCTTGCCTTCTATGGTTTGCACCCATTGCTCTTGCTGCTTCTGGCTGGCATCGCCATGGCGCTCACTAAAATCGACTTCCATCGCGCGGGCATCACTGCGCTCGCGCCTGCCGCCCGCTTTACTGAACTCCTGCGAACGCCACGCGCCTTGCTGGCGGTCGCGGCGGCGGGCGCTTCTTCCGTCACGCTCGGCTCGCTGTTTCTGGTTTTTCTGAAAATTGGTTCAGTGGTTTTCGGTAGCGGATATGTGCTGCTGGCATTTCTTCGCACGGATCTAGTCTTGCACCGCGCCTGGCTCACGGATTCTCAATTGCTCGACGCTGTCGCGGTCGGCCAGGTCACACCCGGACCCGTATTCACTACCGCCACCTTTATCGGCTACTTGCTCGCGCGCATGCCGGGCGCCGCTGTTGCCACCATCGGCATCTTTTTGCCCGCTTTCATTCTGGTGGCCATCAGTGGACCCATTGTATTTGGTATCCGCCGCTCAAAAATTGCCGGCGCGTTCCTCGATGGCGTCATCGTCGCATCGCTCGCGCTCATGCTGGTGGTCTCCTGGCAACTCGCCCGCGCTTCCGTCATTGACCTGAAAACCGCTGTGCTGGCCACCATTTCTCTCTTTTTGCTGCTCCGCTTTCGTGTCAATTCCGCATGGCTCGTCCTCGGCGGCGCCATCATTGGCATTCTCAGCCGCGGACTCTGAAGAATCCGCACGTGTCGAAAGATTTCTCCATCCTCAGTCTTCTTCCTCTTTTTCTTTCAGCACGAAATCCAACCCTCCCACGCGATACCACCGATACCCGTACGGTTCCAGCAGCACCCGATGTTTTCCAGACTTCCCCCCAGTGCTGTGATCGTCCGACAACACATTCACCAACTGCGCGCCTCCCTTCTCCCCTGTAAAAAACTCCACTTCGCGTGGAATCGAGCCGAAGTTGTGTAGGAACAGGACAGAGTTGTTCCGCCAATCGTAGCGAATCGCCAATACCTCTTTCGGCGTATCCAGAATCTCGAAATCTCCCCACCCGATTTCCGGGATCTCCTTGCGCATGCGAATAATCCGCTCCGTCCAATCCATGAACGAATTGGGATCACGCTTCTGCGCCGCCACATTCACGTGCTCGAATCCATACGGACCTCCGGAAATCACCGGCAACACTGGCTTGTCGCTCTTCGTGAACCCTCCGTGCGGCTCCGTTGACCATTGCATCGGCGTCCGCGCGCAATTTCGTTCAGGCAAACTCAAATCGTCACCCATTGCGATTTCGTCTCCGTACCGGATTACCGGTGTTCCCGGCAGCGTCATCAGCAGACTGTTCGCCAGCTCCAGCCTCCGCCGGTCTCCTTCCAGCATCGGCGCCAATCTCCGCCGGATTCCCCGGTTGTATAGCTGCATATTTCGATCCGGCCCAAACGCCTTGAACACAGCCTGCCTCTGCTTTTTCGTCAAACGTCCCAGGTCCAACTCATCATGATTGCGCAAAAACTGCCCCCACTGCGCCGTCGCCGGCCTCGGCTTCGTTTTTCTCAGCGCCCCGATCAGCGGTCGGTTATCACTGGTCGCCAGTGCATAGAACAGCGCCTGATTCACCTCAAAATTGAACATCATCTGCAGCCGCTCACCCGCATCCCCGAAATATTGCATGTCCACACGCGGCTGCACGTTCGCCTCCGCCAAAATAATCGCGTCGCCTTCCCGCCACGTCAGGAACTCCCGGAATTCCCGCAGCATGTCATAGTTTTCTTTCAACTCGCCCAGGTTCGGCCCCTTCTTTGAGATCACAAATGGCACCGCGTCCATGCGGAATCCAGATACTCCCAGTTGCAGCCAGAAGCCCATGATTTTCAGTATTTCCGCGCGCACTTCCGGGTTCGCGGTGTTCAGGTCCGGCTGAAAATCGTAAAACCGGTGGAAATACCATTCTTTTGCCACCGAATCGTAATTCCACGTCGACTTCTGCACTCCCGGAAACACCATCCCCTTATTAGCATCTCTCGGCTTCTTCTTTGACCACACATACCAGTCACGATATTTCGATTTGGGATTCTTCCGCGCCTGCTGAAACCACTCGTGCTGGTTGGATGTGTGATTCACCACCAAATCAATTAATACTCGCAGTCCCCGCTGCCGGCAGCCTTGCGTGAATTCCACGAAATCGCCCAGCGTTCCATATCGCGGATCGACGCCATAATAATCCGCCACATCATATCCGTCGTCGCGGTGGGGCGACGGTTGAAACGGCATCAGCCAGATCGCCGTAATCCCCAACCCCTGCAGGTAGTCCAGGCGTCTCAGAAGTCCGTGAAAATCTCCCACGCCGTCGCCGTTCGCGTCGATGTAAGTGCCCACCGACAGGCAGTGAATAATTGCGTTCTTGTACCAAAGATCATTGATCACGAGGCGTCTCCAATACCGTCAGGCCATGACTCTGGATTTTATGGCAGCGCATTCCGTCCCAACAACTTTGTGAGACAATAATTTTGAATGGCAGCGGATCTTAAATGGTGGCAGCGCGGCGTTCTCTATCAGATTTATCCCCGTTCTTTTCAAGACACGAATAAGGATGGCATTGGCGATCTTCCTGGAATCATCGAGCGCCTTGACCATCTCGTAGATCTGGGCGTCGATGCCGCCTGGATTTCTCCCATCTATCCCTCCCCCATGGCCGACTTTGGCTATGACGTTTCCGATTACTGCGGCGTCGCTCCCTTGTTCGGAACCCTCGGCGATTGCGATCGCCTCATCGCTGCCGCGCACGCGCGAAATCTGAAAATCATTCTCGACTACGTGCCCAACCACACTTCCGACCAGCATCCCTGGTTTCTCCAGAGTCGCCGCTCACGCAAAAACCCGTATCGTGATTGGTACATCTGGCACGATCCCGCTCCACATGGCGGTCCGCCCAACAATTGGCTCAGCAATTTCGGCGGCTCGGCCTGGGGATTGGACGAAGCAACCGGCCAGTATTACTACCATTCCTTCTTGAAAGAGCAGCCCGATCTGAACTGGCGGAACGCCGCCACCAGGCACGCCATGTTGCATGTGCTCAATTTCTGGCTCGATCGCGGCGTCGATGGCTTTCGCGTGGACGTGCTGTGGATGCTCATCAAAGACGATCAATTTCGCGACAATCCGCCCAATCCTGGCTACGTGCCAGGAAACCCCTCCCACCACCGGCTCTTGTCCGTCTACACCGCGAACCGTCCTGAAGTGCACGAAATAGTTGCGGAGATGCGCGCCGTTCTCGACGCCTACCGCAACCGCGTACTCATTGGCGAAATCTATCTTCCCATCAACCAGCTCGTCACCTATTACGGCGCCGATCTCAACGGCGCCCAATTGCCTTTTAATTTCCAGCTGATCGAATCCGCCTGGAGTGCCGAAGGCATCGCCGAAATTATCCAAAAATATGAAGCAGCGCTTCCTCCAGGCGCGTGGCCCAATTGGGTGCTTGGTAACCACGATAAATCGCGCCTCGCCTCGCGCATCGGCGAAGCACAAGCTCGCGTCGCCGCCATGATGCTGCTCACCCTGCGCGGCACGCCCACCATTTATTACGGTGAGGAAATCGGCATGTTGGACGTCTCCATCCCCCCCGATGAAATCCAGGATCCCGCCGAGAAGAATGAACCCGGCCTCGGCCTTGGACGCGATCCCGAACGCACTCCCATACCTTGGGATGGTTCACTTTACGCCGGTTTCAGTCGTGTCAAACCCTGGCTACCCATCGGCCTCGATCACCTCGCGCGCAACGTCTCCGCGCAGCACACCGACCCTTCATCCCTGCTCAATCTTTACCGCCAGCTCCTCGCGCTGCGCCGAAAAACTCCCGCGCTCATTTCTGGCGGCATTTCAAATGTTTCCGCAACCGGCCACGTGCTCACCTACCAACGCACGCTTGGCGCCGACAAATTCACCATCAGCCTGAATCTTGGTCGGGATGCGCAACAAATCCCTCATGCTGCCGGAACAATCATCCGCTCCACCCATTTCGATCACTCTGGCCATGCCATCGCAAATAATTTGGTGCTGCGGCCAGCGGAAGGAGTTATTTCGAAACTAACCTAGTTCCGCTCGCAGGCGATCGAATCTGCTAACCCTCATTCCTGGCAAATACAGATGATCGAGGATTTCTTTTCGAGCCAGAATGCCACTAACCTATTGATCCGGCGTTATGTCTCTTGCGCCGCCCGGGAGTTCACACCGTTTCATGCGCTACTTCGCGCTGGCTTGCGATTATGACGGCACAATAGCCCACGAGGGCGTCGTCGCACCCACTACTGTCGAGGCTTTGCAGCGCCTCAAGGAATCCGGGCGACGCGCCATTCTCGTTACCGGCCGCGAGCTCGATGAACTCCTCCAGGTTTTTCCTGACTTTTCCATTTTCGACCGCATCGTCGCCGACAATGGCGCGGTCCTCTATTCGCCCGCTACCCGCGAAACAAAAGTTCTGGCCGAGCCGCCACCGCCCGATTTCATCAAGGCCCTTCGTCAGCGCGGCATTCCATTCAGCGTCGGCCGGGTCATCATCGGAACGGTCGAACCCTATGATTCTGCCGTACTCGAACTAATTAAGGATCAAGGTCTCGAGCTGCAAGTGATCTACAACAAGGGTTCGGTGATGGTTCTCCCCTCCGGCGTGAACAAAAGCACCGGCCTCACCGCCGCGCTCGACGAACTCGCGCTCTCCCCGCACAATGCCGTCGCCGTAGGCGACGCTGAAAACGATCACGCTCTGCTCAATCTCTGCGAAATGGCTGTTGCCGTTGCCAACGCCATTCCCACCCTGATCGATCGTGCCGATTTCACCACCAGCCTTCCTGATGGCGCAGGTGTTGAACAATTGATCGATCGAATTTTGCGCGACGACCTCGCCGGCCTCGAACCTCGCCGCTCCGATCCTGAGCTCGTTCTCGGCAAGCACGAGCAGAGCGGTGCTGAAGTTTGCATCAACCCTTGCGGTGAGAGCTTCATCATCGCCGGCCCTTCCGGAAGCGGAAAGACCACTGTCGTGCGAGCGCTCATTGAGCGCCTGGTTCGAAATGGCTATCAGATATGCCTGATCGATCCAGAGGGCGACTACGACGAAATCGAGAAATTCATAGCTCTTGGCAGCCCGGCGCGGCCTCCGAAAACTTCCGAGATTTTGCAGCTCCTACAGTCTCCGCGCAATAATGTGAGCGTCAATCTCCTCGGTGTCCCACTCACCGACCGCCCCGCCTACTTCAGCGCATTATTCCCCAAGCTTTTTGAACTGCGCTCGCGCACCGGCCGCCCCCACTGGGTCATCATCGACGAAGCGCATCATTTGATCCCAAAATCCTGGGACCCTGTCGTCGGCTCATTGCCTGAAAAACTCCCGGAGACGATTCTGGTCACGGTGCAGGCCGACTCTGTCCATCCGGCAGCTCTCAAATCCATGACCGGAATAATCGCCGTTGGTGCGTCGCCCGAACACACCATACGGCAGTTCAGTTCCGCCATCGGCTTTCCTTCTCCCAATTCTGATTCGCTACCGCACCAGAAAGGTACCGTTTTCCTTTGGCGCGTCGGTGCAGCGAATGGCCTCATCCCCGTAAAAATCGACCCTCCATCCGAGGAGATTCGCCGCCACAAACGCAAATATGCGGGCGGTGAATTGCCTCCCGATCGCAGCTTTTATTTCAAGGGACCTGACGACAGGTTAAACTTGCGCGCGCAGAATCTCAGGATGTTCATCCAACTCGCGCAGGGTGTCGACGAGGAAACCTGGATTCACCACTTGCGTCATCGCGACTATTCGACTTGGATGCGTGAAAACATCAAGGATGATGATTTGGTCGCAGAGGTCAGCGAAATCGAAAATGCTCCAGCTGACGCACCGGCGGAAACACGCTCTCGGGTCATCGAAGCCATCAACAAGCGTTACACCAAATCGGAATGACTGAATCGGAATGATCCGCCACTCACGTCATCTTTATCCATCCCTCTTGAAGCGCGCGTGTGCCTCTGCTCATTTTTCCGAGAAATCCTTGCGACGTCCCGCATGACAAGTCTTGCGCTGACCATTTTCGTTTTCTTCGGCTCGATTGCCGCCGGCTTCCTCGGTGCGCTCACCGGCTTAGGTGGCGGCGTGGTCATCGTCCCTCTCCTCACACTGCTGTTTCACGTAGACATTCGCTATGCCATCGGCGCTTCGCTAGTCTCCGTCATCGCCACATCCTCAGGCGCGGCTGCCGCCTACGTTCGCGAGGGCTACTCCAATATTCGTGTGGGAATGTTCCTTGAAATCGCCACCACCATCGGGGCCATCAGTGGCGCGCTTCTGGCCGTGCATCTGCCACTGCGCTACATCGCCATTATTTTCGGCATTGTCTTGATATACTCCGCTTACGTCTCGTTCCATCCACCGCGCGAGGAAACAATTCAGCGGGAGCCCGGCTGGCTGGATGCTTTTCTGCGAATGGATGGAACCTATCCGACTCAGGAGGGTCCGAAAGCCTATTCCGTTACTGGAATTCCCGCGGGTTTCGGCCTCATGTACATTGCTGGTGTTTTGTCCGGCATGCTGGGCATCGGCTCCGGCGCGGTAAAGGTCATCGCCATGGACCGCCTCATGCGCCTGCCCTTCAAGGTTTCCACCACCACCAGCAATTTCATGATTGGCGTTACCGCCGCAGCCAGCGCCGGCATCTATCTCAGCCGCGGCTACATCGATCCCGTTCTCTCCATGCCTGTCATGCTTGGTGTTCTTGCTGGCTCGCTCGCAGGCACCTTCGTGCTGGCCAAAGCGCGTGTCCCGCTTCTGCGCACAATTTTCAGTTTTGTGATTGCGGCCCTTGCCGTGGAAATGATTGTGAACGGGATTAGGGGAAACTTCTCACATTGAGCGATTCCCATATAACCAGCAATTCATCGAACGATGACAAGCGCATCGACGAAATCATCGGCGGCTTGCTGCGTACAGGCGTGATTCTCGCCGCTACTGTTGTTTTCATTGGCGCTCTGCTATTTCTCGCGCGTTATGGCTCCTCACCGGAACATTACCGGGTCTTCCAAGGTGAGCCCAGCAATCTTCGTCACGTCGCTTCTATTTTTCACGATGCCGTCGCCGGTGACGTCCGCGGCATCATTCAGCTTGGCCTGTTGCTCCTGATCGCCACACCAGTAGCTCGCGTCGTCTTCACCGTTTTCGCTTTTATTTATGAGCGCGACTGGACCTACGTAGTCATCACCTTGATCGTCCTCACTCTGCTTCTCTACAGCCTCGGCGCCTTCCACTTCTAAGATGACAAACCGGGTGCCGCATGCCTCGCGCCCTTTGTGGGGAAATTGACGGGAGATCATCCACACTCCAACTACCGCGTCACCTCTCTGACTTTGTCATCTGGGCGAGCGGTTCCTGCGACCCGATTCAGGGTCGCAGTGTGAGTCGAAGGATCTCTCTTCGTGTGCAGATTTCGCGGACCAGTTTCATCGAGCGCCTCGCATCTGCCGTTTCTAGCCATTAGCAACTCGTCACCAACCACTCGCCACTGCCTCTCAGTGTGTCATCCCGTAAATAATAAAATTAATTCCAATACGGTACGCAAGTGACGCCGCATTCTCCGGATAATTCGGGCTGTCCGCCCACTCCCACGCATCTCCCACGTCCGAATTGTGGCAAATCCCGATTATGATCCGCCCCTTCTCATCCCGAATCCCTCGCCACTTTGGCACGGCGCTGTCCGGCGTATACATCCGCCGTCCCCAGATGTACCGCGTTCCCGGAATTTGGAAGCGGTCATCCAGGTCGTACATTACGTGGAAAAGCGGATCATCGTTCGGCAAGTCCTCGACCTTAGCATTCGGCAAAATCATCCGGATGCCTTCCATCAGCCGTTCCCATTCGTAATCCCCGTGCGAATCTTCCAGCATCATAAATCCGCCGCGCGCAAAATATTCCCTCAGCCGCGCGCCCTGTGCCGGGCTGATCTGCCATCCGCCGGCATCCTCCACGTAGGTCCACGGCCAGTTAAAAATATCGTCGCTGTTCGCATCCACTACTTCCTCCATCGGACGCGCCTGCAGTCGCGTCAATCGACGCACCCCGCGCACGAATTGCCGGTCGGCTTTGGGATAATCCGCGGCCCAGCGCTGGAATCCCCGGAATCCCCATTCACCGTTCAAATCGTAATGAAATCGCGCGAATGTCCACTCCGCGGTTTTTTGATTCATTTCGCTCGCGGACAATTGAACGGGATCATCTTCGTCCTCGCCCAGAAATGGAACCCCACGATTCTGGAACGCTACAAGCGCGGAACTCCCCAGCAGCATCGCAAGCAACAGCATGAATAAAAATGAAGGAAACTTCACGCGAGTCGCACTCCCCTCGCCCATCTATCTGTTTACTTTTCGCTTCGCGGAAAAATTACGCCTTCATCGCCCAAACCTGCAGGAGCAACGCGATGCTTCAGGCTTCCGCTTCCTGCAGCTTCAGCTTTCGCTGCCGGCTCACCTCAATATTCGGAAGCAGCGCCGCCAACAGTCCCACTGCTGGAAGATAGGAGCACACTCGATACACGTGCCCGATGCTCGTCGCATCGGCTAATTCGCCGAGCAGTGCCGCTCCCAGCCCAGCTACGCCGAACGCGAATCCGTAACACAATCCCGAAATCATTCCCACTCGCCCGGGCACGAGTTCCTGCGCGTACACCACGATCGCCGAAAACGCTGATGCTAGCACCAACCCGATCACTACGCTCAAAATTCCCGTCCAGAACAGATTCACGTAGGGCAACGCCAGCGTGAACGGCAACACTCCCAGGATCGAACACCAGATCACATATTTCCGCCCTATCCGGTCTCCAATAGGTCCCCCGATCACCGTCCCGATCGCTACCGCTCCCAGGAACACGAACAGATAGATCTGCGAGCTTCGCACCGACACGTGAAATTTGCTGATCAGATAAAACGTGTAATAACTCGTCAGGCTGGCCAGATAAAAATACTTCGAGAACAGCAGCGCCATCAACACCAGTACCGAAGTCACCACTCTTTTTCGTGGCAGTTCAGGCCCGGCCTCGCGCACTTTCACTTTTGCCTTTTTCAAATCGCGCGCGTGCGCCTTGGCCCATCTTCCGATATTCGCCAACAACACGATGGCTACCAGCGCCGCCACCGAAAACCAAGCTACGTCTTTTTGTCCACGCGGTAGCACAATGAACGCCACCAGCAGCGGCCCCAGTGCCAACCCCGCGTTTCCCCCTACCTGAAACAGCGATTGCGCCAGTCCATGTTGCCCGCCGGACGCCATTCGCGCCACTCGCGCCGACTCGGGATGAAACACCGACGATCCCATTCCTACCATCGCCGCTCCCGTGAGCACCGATGGAAAACTGCGCGCCGTCGCCAGCAGCAGCAGGCCGCAAAGAGAAATCCCCATTCCCACGCTCAGCGAATATGGCATTGCCTTTTTGTCCGTATGCATGCCCACCAGCGGCTGCAGCAGCGAAGCAGTCAATTGATACGTGAGCGTGATCAACCCGATTTGTGCGAAGTCCAAGTGAAACGAGACCTTCAACATCGGGTAAATGGCGGGCAGCACCGAAGACAGCATGTCGTTCACCAGGTGGCACAAGCTGATCGCCGCCAGAACCTTGAACGCCGTTTTCTCTTCGATCGCCTCGAATGTTTGCAGCTGGCTTACCGCCATATTCCTTCTCGATTCAGTGCCCACCCGCGTCAGTGCCCAATTGTACCGCGAATAAATCTGAAGCAGTTGCCCAAGCTAACTCCGCTAATTCTGCCGCCCAGTAAGGGAATCTGCATTCCAGCTTTCACCCAATCGAAGGCTCCGCCGCTAATCATTACCCGACCACCTTTGTGTCCTCTTATCATCGTTCCGGGTGCCGCATCGCTTTGCGCCCTTCGCAATGCGTGCGTGGCTCCGCCTGACTACATGCTCGCTTTTATCCGATCACGTAGTTCAGCGAGTCATTCCTGGGCGAGCGCTTTCGCCCCGGTTAGGGTCAGTAAAACGGACTCGAAGGATCCTCTTCGTCTTTGAAGTTGCCTTTGTTTTGCGTTGTCATCCCGAGCGAGCGAAGTTTGCGACCCGGTGATGGTCGCAGAGCGGGGTCGAGCGATCTCTCTTCGCGCGGCAAATAATCCCGTCCGGCGCCAAGCAACCTGTAACGCCTCCGCGCTTTCAAATCTGATGTATCATTTCACTTCGCGCGAGGGGCGCTATCGCTTTGCTTTCCGGCATTCGCAATTTCGTCGCACCAAAGCACCTCACCGCCGCTCTCTGCGCGGTCGCCGCTCTTTGGCTTCTTGCCGCGCCCCTGAAAGCCCAGGAACAGCAAGGCCCTCTGCCTGCCGCCGCGCCTCAAACCGAAGACGACGCGCCGCTGCCTCCCATGCGAACTCCGCCTCCGCGCCAGGTTGCTGCATCGCCCGCGCCAGAGCCAGCCGCGCGTGCTGCTCGTCCCGCAGCGCCTCAGTCGGAGCAAATCAGCACGGCTCCTCCCTCTATCCCTGTCGACCAGATCATCCAGAAATTTGCCGAACACGAAACCGAATTTAAAGCCGAGCGCGACAATTTCACCTACGTCCAGGATGTCACCATCGAGACCATCGACAACAGTGGCCGTGCCGATGGCTCTTATGAAGAGACTACCGACATCACCTATCCCGACGGCAAGCGCGACGAAAACGTCACCTACGCCCCGCCTTCCTCGCTTCAGCGCATCATGCTTTCTCAGCAGGATCTCGACGACGTTCGCAACGTGCAGCCTTTCGTCCTCACCACCGCCGATCTGCCCAAGTACAACGTCACCTACGTGGGCCGCCAGAAGGTCGATGAGCTGGGTACTTACATTTTCGATGTCGCCCCAAAAGTCATCGAAAAGAATCAGCGCTATTTTCAGGGACGCGTCTGGGTCGACGACCGCGACCTCGAAATCGTAAAGTCCTACGGAAAAGCCGTCCCCGACATCATCAAGAAAAATAACGAGAACGTTTTCCCCCGCTTCGAGACCTATCGCGAAAATATCGAGGGGAATTTCTGGTTTCCCACCTACACCCACGCCGACGACATGCTGCACTTCACCAGTGGCGATGTGCACATCCGCATGACTATCCACTATTCGGATTACAAGCGCTTCCGCGTCGGCATCAAGCTGCTCAACACCGAGCCGGTCACTACGCCATCGCAGACTCCGCCTCCTCCACCGCCGCCCAAGCCGTAAGCTGAGCACTCTCGCACGGAATGCTCTTCGACTCGCCGCATCTGCAACGCTTCTGATTTGGATGTGGTATCGAAGCGTGGGCTGCTTACCGAAGTTTCAAAAGCCGCCTGATACATAATTCGTCGTCAGCGCACGGCTTTAGCGTCTGTGCCGCAACTCATTGGCGTTTAGCTGTACGACTCGATCGAAGCGGTGGGCCACCGGTGAGGAGACTCTGCAACCTATACAAATTAAGCGAACGTGTCATCCCGAGTAAGCGAAGCCGCTTGCTTCGCGACGAGGGATCTGCTTTTTCTTTCGCGGTTGATTTTCGCCGTCATTCTGCGCCGCCGCGACCCGGTGAGGGTCGCTACAAGGATGGACGCGAAGAATCCCTCTCGCCGTTCGCCAGGGTACGCCCGCGGACCGGGCCGGAAGCGCGGTTCAAGTCCGCTCCCGGCCCCGGAAAAATTGAGAACGGTTACCGCTTTCCTAAAAGATCAGCTTCAGCCCCAGTTGTATGTCCCGCGCTCCTCCCGACCCAAGCACTGGGTCGGTGCCCGCCACATCAGGTGTGACGCATCCGCATCCGAATAGCCCCGGCTGCGACGGATCGGCTGGGCCGCCCACGCCGTTCTGGCTGATGCTGGAATACGGGTTCGCGAAATTCGGGTGATTCAGCACGTTGAAGAACTCCGCCCGGAATTGCGCTGTCAGCCGTTCCTTGAACGTAAACGTCTTGAACAGCGAGAGGTCCCAGTTCCTGAAGCCTGAGTCGCGAAACACGTTTCGCCCGGTGGTACCGAACGTCCCCACCGCCGGCGGTACGAGGACCGAACCGTTCTTGTCGTAGCAACCGAAGCTGGCCAGAGATTGCATGCCCGTCGTGCCACCCGGCCCGTTGGCCACTTTCCCTTCGGCAGCTACGCAAGCAGGATCGCTCGTCCCCGCGAAATACGGAAGCGGCGTCGGCCCGGACTGAAAATCACTTGGCTTACCGAAGAAATCCCAGCGGTCCTGGTTCTCGCCGGTTCCGTCGATGTCGTTGCTCGTGTCGTACTCGATCCAGGGTGCGGGCGTCTGGATGGTCACAATGGAATTGACCACCCAGCCTTCCAGCAACTGTCCCATTCCCTTCTTCCCGGGAACGTTCCAGGTGGTCGTCAGCGTAAATCGGTGCCGGATGTCGAAGTCGCCGTCCCCATACTGCGGCGCAAGGTTCCGGGGGTTTTCGGCTATATAGTTGAACGCGCTGTAGCTCATATCGTCGAGAGAGTGAGAGTAGGTATACCCCGCGACAAATGACAGCGTGTGAAAATTCCGCGCGGTTAAGGTCGTCTGTAGCGCGTCGTAATTCGACCGGTACGGATTCTTGACCACGTTGATGAAAGAAAACCAGGGATACTCGGATCCATACGGCCGGTCTGTGCTGGCTTCGCAGTGCCCGCAGGCAATCTCCGCTGGCGATGTTGGATCGATAGAGTTGATGTCCACCACACCGGTCAGGTTGTCGCCGTGATTCCCCACGTAGGCCGCTTCCAGAGAAAGGCCCGGGGAGAAGGCATGTTGTACGCTCAGCGTCCAGATTCCCACCATCGGCGTCGTGAGATTCGGAGAAACAACGTAGAGCGGGCATGGCGCGGCGGTGCCGATGCCGCTGCCATTACAGGTCACCCCAGCAGCGGTGTTAGCTGAAAACACAGGACCGGCAAGCGTCCAGTTCAACTGGGAAGCGTTGTACGTGAAGGCACCGGTAGAAATGTTGCCGCTGCCTTGTATGGCAGCACCGCTCGGCGCCTGCTTGGTAGGCAGCCCTATGAACGTGGCCCCCGTCGGAATATTGCCGAGTCCCGAAGCCGGTGTGCTGGCAAGGCCGGGATCGCCGGTGAATATCCCGTTCTGCAGCATTTCATAGAACAAGCCGCCGCCGGCTCGAATTACGGTCGTTCCATTTCCAGAAACATCCCAAGCCACACCGAATCTCGGCGCGAAATTCGTCTTGTCCCGATTGTACGGGGAGCTCAATCCTTGGCCCACCTGCACCAGTCCTGTCGGCGAACCCGGTACAAAATTCGCAATCAGATTATTCGCCTCCGAGATGGGCTTGGAATATTCCCAACGCAATCCGATGTTCAAAGTCACTCGGGGCTTAATGCGCCAGTCGTCCTGAGCAAAACCGGCGTAGGCGTCGTTGCGGTAGTTTCGCACCGGATTCCCAAAGGTAAGTTTCCCCCGGGTTGGATCGCCGGCCAGGAAATCTTCCAGTGCCGTAGATGCAGGGGAGGTAGGAGTAGCTTTGAAGGCCTGGCCTCCGCCAAATGTAAACGTTCCCCGGCCATTGGAATATCCGGCTGAATAGATCGTGGCGTGCCGCACCTCGGCTCCGAACTTGAAGGCGTGTGTGCCGCGGGAGTAGGAGAGCTGATCGAGCCAGTCAAAGTTGTTATCGGGCCCCAAGATGCTGGGCCACTGGGGAAAGGCGCCCAGTTGCGCGCCACCCACAGTGATATTGGGCATGCCGAACGCCACCGGATTGGTGACGCCTGTGTTGATGCCGTAGGTCGTCGGGCTCACACCGTGATCCACTGATTCCACCGGGCGGTTATAGCGGACGAAGCCAAAGCGCGCTTCGTTCGCCCAGTTGGTATTCGGAGTCCAGACCCAGTGCGCCGTCGCGGTTTGTACGCGGATGTGAAACGTGCTCAGGAACGCTGGTGACGTGACCCGGGGATCGTCCTGCGAGATATTATTGTCGTTTCCCAGGAAGTATGTGCCGCTTAGAGTGTGATGGGCACTGAGGGTATAGTCGATCTTCGCCAGCACGTTATCCGACTTGTTGGTGGTCGGAAAACTGGTTATCACGTTTCCGCCGGGGTCGTTGGTGGTTCCGAAAAGCGGCAGCAGCTTCAGGCTGAGAGCGTTGAGTGGGATATTGTTCGCCGTCAAAGCCGCTTCAGCGACAGGAATGCTCACTTGCGGGCTTCCAACGGCGGACGTCGGAATGATGATCGGGTTTGTACCTCCTACCAGGTACCGTTGCTCCTCAAATCCCGCGAAGAAGAAAAGCTTGTCTTTCCGGATCGGGCCGCCCACCGTTCCACCCCACTGCTCGAAATTCAGCGGCGGATTAGCGCCGCTTGTGTTGAAGTAGTTCTTTGCGTCCCAGGCATCTTGTCGCCCAAAGGCGTAGGCTGTTCCGTGAACGCTGTTGGTTCCGGACTTCAAGCCCACATTCACCAGGGCTCCCGCCTTCCAGCCCCATTCCGCCTTGGGGTTTTCCTCCACGTTGAACTCCTGAATGGCGTCGATCGGCAAGATGGTAGCGGCATCGCCAGATGTTCCCGGCGAATTGATGACCGGTATTCCTTGATTCGATTCGTTGTTGTCCAGTCCGTCCACCACCCAGTTCACATCTTCCACGCGAAGGCCATCCCCGGCTTGCGTCCAGGGCCCGCCGCCGGGATATTGCGACACGCCCGGACGAAGGGAGACCAAATTAACGAAATTCCGTCCATTCAGCGGCAGGTCATTGATCGTGCTGTTGTCCAACGTCCCGCCGAGCGTCACCGTCTGGCTATCCACCAGCGGCACCGAACCGGTCACTTCGACCGTCTGCGTTATCTCTCCGGGCGCAAGCTGAATATCCACGCGAATATCTTTGTCAATTTCCAGCACGATATTCTGCCGCTCCACGGTCTTGAACCCGTTCGCCGCAACCTTCACCGCGTATGTCCCGGGAATCAGGTTCGGCGCCACATATTGCCCCGCTTGGTCCGTCGTCAAATTCCGCACCACGCCCGTCTGCACGTTCGTGACGGTTACCGGCGCCGCCGCTACGGCCCCTCCCGATTGATCCGTGACCGCTCCCGAAATGCGGCCGGTGCTCGATTGAGAAAAAAGTGCGGTAGCCGAGAACAACACTGCCGTTGTCGCTACCAAAACACACCCTGCCAACCACAAGCAGCCCTTCGCCGTCATTGATCGTCGCATGCGACGCCCCTCCCTCACCGGATCCATTTTTGGAAAACCCCAATCGCTACCGATGCTTGCGCATGCTGATAACACCCCGGCTTTGCTGATGTCAATGTAATTAATTATTGCTATTGTATATAGTTTCGCCAGGATACTATCTGCGGCTCAAAACAATGGGTTTGGCGGCGGGCGACCGTCGCCTTTTCCCATTCTTCACATCGGGAAGCCCGATCGGCGAACCGCGGGAATTCCAGTATGGGCTTTGCTTGGGATATAGCTTTATATCCAGTGTGTTGGAGGGTGAGGCGCTATGTCGCAGAACCGCAGGCAAGGGAACAAAATTCTATGGGTACTCCTGGCAGGGGTGTTGCTGGTGGCGCCGCTAGCGCTTTCCCGTCCGGTAGCCACCTGGCTATCTGCGGCGCAGGTTGCGCCGGATAACAGCAAACAAAATCAGGACCGCAACGCGCCCACCGCCGATCAGCAGAAAACGGATAAGTCCGACCGCCTGATGACCCAGAAAATCCGTAAATCCATCATGGCCGACAAAAGCCTATCCACCTACGCGCATAACGTCAAAGTGATTTCTCAAAACGGGAAGGTTACTCTGCGCGGTCCTGTGCATTCCGAGCAGGAAAAAGCCACCGTTGAATCGAAGGCCGCCGATGTGGCTGGAAAAGACAACGTCACCAGTTACATCGATGTCGTGGCCAAGTAAACTGGCAAATTCGCGCTTGTGGGTGTTTGCTGTCGCTCTGCCGCCCGCTCGCCGCCGTACAGGAGAAAGCTCATGCGCTTGGGACCTTTTCTGATTATCGCCGTCCTGCTGTTCATTATCTGGCTGGGTAGCTTTGTGGCCTTCCATGTCGCTGGCGCGCTCATTCATTTGCTGCTTTTGTTCGCTCTCATCTCGCTCATCATCCACTTCTTTACTGGCCGCCGCACCGCCTGACGGCCCCACAACTACTACTACCGACGTAACAGTACTCTTTCCGCCATTCCCGCTTCTCCGAATGTCTCAAATTGATATTTTCGATTGACACCCGTGACTAGCCCTGTGCTAGCATCCCTCCGGTTGGCGATGGCTTAACGGAGGCCCTCCCGTGAAGATCAGCCGAGTTTTCGTACTTTTATCTCTTTTCGCTCTTACCGCTACACTCGCAGTTGCCGACACCATCGACACTCGCTTCAACGTCGAGGATCCCTCCGGCACAGGCACCTTCCCTACGGTGATCACTTCTAATCAGTTCGTCACCGATAGCGATGGCGGCCTCGATCTCAGCGGCACCTATACCGGATCCCCCATCTATTCTCTTGAGCTCGTCATTCCCGCCAACGAAATCATTGGCCCTTTGAGTTGCGCCTCCAATGTCTTCCTGGTCGCGGTTGTCCAGCCCAATGGCGGTAATCCCGGCGTCTGCCATTTCAACTCTCTCTATTCTCTCGGTCTGAATAACATCATCACTCCGGATCTCACCGGAAAAGATGATCCCGGCGGCGTTCTGAACTGCAGCTTGTTGGACCTCGACGACTGCATCGGCATTCAGACCGGCCACTTCGTCGACTTAGGGATTCCCGAGAATATGCCGTCCGTGCCGAATGCTGCAATCGACTTGGCCGCAAACGGCGCTGCTCCGTTGCCCTTCGCCGAGCCCGGCTCTGGAATTTCGCTGATGATGGGTTTTGCGGGATTGTTTCTCGCTGCACGAAGATTCCGCGGCGCGAAATCCGCCATCTCGCTCAGCTAAAATACTTAGCGTGTATTCGCGGCAAACTGCTGCTCGATATTCTTGAACTCAGGTCTACTCTGCAAATTCGCCAGTTCCGGATCGCTCTGCGCTTCCTGAATCGGATACCCCTTCTGCATAGCTTCGCGTAGGGTCGCCAGCGCCTTCGCATCTTCCTTCGACAGGTTCTCCACCACCGCCTGGATGTAGATCAGCTCCGGATCGCTTTTGTCGATCCCCCTCGCTCGCGTAATGAAGTCCATCCCGCGCTTCACGTCGCCCTTCTTCGCATAATCCAGCGCCAGGCCCGCCATCGGGTCCGTGTTTCGCGGATTCACTTCCAGTTCCTTGAACGCCAGCGAAATGGCCTTGTCGTATGTCGCGTCCGCCTTGTCCTTCTGCCCCGACCAGCGATACGCATCCGCAAGATTGCTCACCGCCTGCTGCTGGTTCGGACTCAACTCCAGCGCCTTTTCAAACATCTGCGCCGCGTCGTTGTACCGCTTCAGCAGAAAATACGCCGAGCCCAGATTCGAATACGCGTTCCACGTCGGGCTGATCTGGATCGACTTCTGAAACGCCTGCACGCTCTCCTGATATTTCCCCATCCGCGCGTATACGGCTCCCAGATTATTCCAGCCGTCGATGCTGTCCGGCTCCAGTTCCGTCACCCGCCGGAAATTTTCCAGCGCCTTGTCGTTCTGTCCGTTGGAAAGATACGCTGCCGCAATCGCGCGGTAATTCGCCCAGTAATACGGATTCACTTCCAGCGCCTTCTTGTACGCCGCGATCGCTTCCTGCTTTTGCCCGTCGTGCAGATAAGCTCTTCCCAGCAGCCGGTAACCCTCATCCGATTTCGGCGCAATCTGCAACGCCCGCTTCAACTCCACGATCGACTCCGTCGATTTTCCTGTCGCCGAATACACATCCCCCAGCGCGTAATGCACTTCCGCCACGTTATCCTTCAATTGTTCGGCGCGCTGCGCCGCAGCCAACGCCTTCTCGGACCAGAAGCTGTCCTTCTTCGCCTTGTACATATTCAAGGACGCTTCCGCCAATCCCGCGTACGCCAGCGCGAACCCCTGGTCCTTCTGTATGCTCTGGCTAAAATAATCGATCGCAGTCTGCGTATTTTTCTCGCTCTGCACTCCGCGGAGTGCCTGCCGCCCACGCAGGTACAAGTCGTAAGCTTCCTCGTTGTCCGTGGGATGTTCGGTGGTCTTCGCCAATTCCTCATTGGTCGGCTTCAGCGCCAGCGCGCTCACCAGTTCTCCCGAAATATGGTCTTCGATGGTCAGCAGGTCTTTCGCGACACCTGAAAATTCCTTGCTCCAGATGCGCCTTCCATCCGCCACATTGTCGAGATTCGCGATAATCCGCATGTTCTGCGCCGACCCCTGCACCATCCCGCTCACGATCATGTTCACGCCTAAGGCGTGCCCCGTCTTGTCCAGCGGGTCCTTCGCCGAAATCTTCGACACCGCCGCATCCGACGCCAATCGCAGATCCTTCAACTGAAAAAGCTTCGCCGAAAGCGCTTCGTTCAATCCTTCGGCCACGTGCTCGAGCGACTGATCGTCTCCCAGCACACGAAACGGCAGCACCGCCACAAATTTCCCTTCGCTCAGCGGCGGAATTCCAGAAATCGCCGCGCTCTTAGCCGCGGGAGCAGCCCCTCCAAAAATTTTGTGCCGCACCGAAGGCATCGCGAACGGCAGCAACGCAACCAAAAGGAGACCTACTCCTGCCACCCACCACCGCTTCGCGTCCATGGTGGGAATCGAAATCTGGATGGTATTCGCCGCTATCGGCGCTTTCGTAGCGTTTAAATCCGCCAGAATTTCCGCCGCGCTCTGGTAGCGCGTCGCCGGATCCTTCTCCAGGCACCGCATGATTACTTTCGCGAACCAGTCCGGCACTTCCGTATTCAGCGTCTTCGGGTTCGGCGGCGTCTCGCGCAATCTCTGATACATCACCGCCAGCGTCGATTCCCCGGTAAACGGCACGTCCCCCGTCACCATCTCGTACAGCATCAGCCCATACGAATACAGATCACTTCGCGCGTCCGCCGGCTTTCCCTCCACTTGCTCGGGAGACATATAGCGCGGCGTTCCCAGAAAAACTCCCGTGCGCGTGATTCCCACCGATCCTTCTTCGAACGATCGCGCCAGCCCGAAATCGGAAACGTAAACGTGGTCGTCTGCATCCACCAGAATGTTCTGCGGTTTCAGGTCCCGGTGCGCCACTCCCTCCGCGTGCGCCGCCTCCAGCGCCTCCGCAAGTTGCCGCGCGAACGACAGCACCCTCGCAAACGGCGGCTTCGGTGTCGCTCGCAGAATGTGCTGCAGGTCCGGACCATCCACGAACGCCATGGAGATGAACGTTACATCTCCCACTTCGCCCAGATCGTGAATGCGCAGAATATTTTTGTGCGAGATCTTGCTCGCCAGCAGCAATTCCTGCTTGAACCGCTTCATGATCTCGACATCGTCCATCATCCCGTTCCGCACCACCTTGATGGCCACGGTGCGGTCGAGATTCTTGTCGTAGGCCTTGTACACCCGGCCCATTCCGCCCTGCCCCAGCAAGGCTTCAATGCGGTAGCGTGTGCCCAGATCGCTGCCCGGAGCGAACGCACTCGTATCAACCGCCACAATTGTTTCAGAATCGTTGATCGGCATCGGCGTGCCGCATTGAGAGCAGGAATCGGCGAGATCGGGATTGGCGGTCGTACACTGAGGGCAATTCATATCAGTACGTCAGCTGGGAGCTGCTAACCCTCAAGGGATGCCGGGATTATCGAGCCTAATCCCGCAACCTTGCAAGTTAAATTCCTCCCGCAACCGGCCAATATGCCCCATCTTGTCATTCCGAGCGAGCGCAGGCGGCGACCAGAGGTCGTCGGCGAGCGACGAGGAATCTCTCTTGATGTGGCTTCCGCCATGACGTCACCCAATTCCCGAAAAGCATTTCTTCCCGCCCCTGCGCTATACTTTGGGTTTGACATTCTCTCCATCCATGGGTAGCGTTTATGTATATGCATAAAAGCCCCCTTGTCGGCCGTCGCTTCTGCTGTTCGTGTTGTCGCGCGAACCAAACGCCGGCTTGTGCGGGATCGTCCTAATCGCTAGCAAAGATTAGCTAAAATCCGAAGCCCACCGCCGGTCATGAATCGACGGTGGGCTTTTTTATTGCTCCGTTTCTCGAATGAGGCGAATTTCATGAAAGTTTCAAATAGCGAATGGAAAGAAAAGCTCGCGGGAAAGCTTCCCGAGCATCTCGAGCGCGAAGTCGACATCTTCGATTCCGAAGTCGCACTCCGCAAGCAGGGCAAGATCGACGAGCGTATTTTCGCCGAAACGCGCCTGCGCCGCGGCACCTACGGCCAGCGCTATGACAATGGCCAGCGCCACGACGGCGCCAAAGTGCAGGAGATGCACTATCCCTCGGGCGACCTGACCAAAGGCCCCATGACCATGTGGGATGCGCCGGGCATGCAGCGCATCAAGGTTCCTGGCGGTGGTCTCAACGCCGAGCAGCTTGAAACCATGGCCGATCTCGCCGAGGAATATTCTGACGGTATCGCCCACGTCACCACTCGCCAGGATTTTCAGCTCCACTACATCCATATCGAAGACACGCCCGCACTGATGCGCCGCCTCGCCGCCGTGAACATCACCAGCCGCGAAGCCTGCGGCAATTCCGTCCGCAACGTCACCGCTTGCCCCTACGCTGGCACCTGCCAGGACGAAGTTTTCGACGTCACTCCGTACTCGCACGCGCTCGCGAAATTTCTGATGGGCCATCCCGATTGCCAGAATTTCGGCCGCAAGTTCAAGCCCGCTTTCAGCGGCTGCGCCCAGCACGCCTGCGGACTCACCAACCTGCACGACCTCGGTTTCATCGCCACCACGCGCGTTGAAAATGGCAAAGAGAAACGCGGCTTCGCCATGTATGTCGGCGGCGGACTCGGCGCCGTTCCCTACCAGGCGAAACTCTTCGACTCCTTCGTTCCCGTCGAGGAAATGATGCCGCTGTCGCAGGCCATCGCTCGCGTCTACGGACGCCTCGGCGAAAAGAAAAACCGCAACCGCGCGCGCATCAAATTCCTCGTGCAGGATCTGGGCATCGCCAAGTTCAAGGAACTCGTCCTCGAAGAGCGCAAAACTCTCACGCCCGATCCGCGCTGGACCGGTTTCATCGCCGATGCCGAAAAGTTCGAAGAACAACCTCTGCGCGCCGCCGGCGAATGGCCCTCCGCTACTTCCGAAGCGTTCAAGAAGTGGCTGCAGACCAACACCCGCCCGCAAAAACAAAAAGGCTACGTGGTCGTCACAGTGGCCCTCCCGCTCGGCGACATCACCGCCAACCAGCTTCGTTCTCTTGCCGACATCGTCCGCAAATTCACGAAAGAAACGGTGCGCACCACCGTCGAGCAGAATTTCGTAATTCGCTGGGTCAGTCTCAGCGACCTTCCGGCGATCTACCAGGCTCTCGAAGCCGCCGAGCTTGCCGCGCCCGGCGCCGGCACCATCGTTGACATTGTCACTTGCCCCGGCACCGACACCTGCAAACTCGGCATTTCTTCCTCGCGCGGGCTCGCTGCCGAATTGCGCAAGGAAATGCTCGAAACAGGCGCGAAATTCGACGAAACCGTCGAAAATCTGCATATCAAAATCAGCGGCTGCTACAACAGTTGCGGCCAGCACCACGTCGCGGACCTTGGCTTCTATGGCGTCAGCCGCAAGATCGGCAATTTCGCCGTGCCGCACTTTCAGGTCGTCCTCGGCGGAGAATGGGAACACAACGCAGGTTCCTACGGCCTGCCTGTCGCGGCCGTCCCGTCGAAAAATATTCCCAAGGTTGTCACGCGGCTCACCGAGCGCTACCTTGCCGGCCGTACCACCGGAGAAACCTTCCAGAATTTCGTCAAGCGCACCGGCAAAGTCGAAATGAAGAACATGCTTGACGATCTCGTCAAGCCGCCTGCGGGAGACCGCTCTTTCTATAGCGACTGGAACGATCCTCGCGAGTACACGCTCAGCGATCACGGCGTGGGCGAATGCGCCGGTGAAGTGGTCACCCCGGTCGAGTTCGAGCTCACCGCCGCCGAGCGCGAAGTATTCGAAGCGCAGATCGCCTTTGACAATAACGAAGTGGAAAAAGCCCGCAGCATAGCCTACCAAGCCATGCTGCACGCCGCGAAGTCTCTCGTGAAAATTCAGAAGCCGGACATTTCCGACGATCCGGACCAGATCGTTTCCGAATTTCGCACGCGCTACTTCGACACCCAGAAATTCTGGGACCCCTTCGCCGGAGGAAAGTTCGCCAGCTACCTGTTCGATGCCCACGCAAACGCAAACGATGGGCACAACCCGGATTCAACCCGCTATTTGATCGACGAAGCGCAGCTTTTCATCGACGCCGCGCACAGTTGCAACAACAAACTCAGCTCACCGGTCTCCGTTTAGAGAGACGAATAGAAACGGAATCCCAGCCGACATGACACTCCAGCACGTCAACGTAAAACTTCTGCTCGAAAATCCCGCGCAAGTGGACCTCGAGCCGCTCATTACCATTTTTCATGAATGGATTCAGAAGCAAGTGTTCGATGAAATGCTGCTCGACGTGGCCGACTATCGCCACGTTCCCGGCGGTCCCGGTGTCATGGTTATCGGACTTCAGGCGGATTACAGCGTCGACGATACCGACCATCTTCTGGGCGTGCGCTACAACCGCAAGGCCGGATTCGATGGATCGAACGCCGATCGTCTGGCGCAAGCCGCGCGCGCGGCGCTCACCGCGTGTGTAAAGCTCGAGCAGGAGCCGCGCATGGGTGGGAAGCTCAAGTTCAACGGCCAGGACATCGAATTGTTCATCAACGATCGCCTGCTTGCGCCCAACACCGATGCCAGCCGCGCCGCAGCCGATGCCGAACTTCAGGCCTTCGCGAACAAACTATTTTCAGGCGCCGATTATTCGCTCGAGTATCAAATGGACCCGCGTCGCCTTTTCGGCGCCGCCGTAAAATGTTCGAAAAAATTCTCCTCCGCGCAATTGTTGCAGCATCTCTCTTAGCGCGCGCGCTCGGCTGTCTTCACCGTAGCTAACGGGCATGTCTTTACATCCTAACTAGCCGTCCGCCCCAATTGCCCTTGTCATCCCGACGCGAGCGTTCCTCAGCGAGTCGAGGGATCTCTCTTGGTGTGCAAATCACGCCGCGAGCGCACGACCGCAACACCTCTCTCTCTTCGTGTACAAAATCCTGCAGCCCGCGAAAACCCACCGGCCCGTCGCCGTCATTCTGAGCGCCGCACTCCGCGCGAAGAATCCCTCTTCGCCTTTCGATGTTCCTAGCGGCCCAACCTGTCCATTTGTTAGCAACCTCTAATCATTTGCACCGCTCTGTGGCGTCGGAACTGCTTTTCCCTTCCATGTGTTTCAAGGTGAAGCGGACGGCTCTGCCCTTCCAGATCAACGGACTCGTCCAGCACGCACGTTTTGGGAATTGTTCAGCTTGCCTGTAGCCGGACGCCATTGCCGGCAATTCCTTCAAAACACCACTTAGGGGTGGTTCGTATCTTTGTGAACGCGCTGACTTCTGAGGCGGACGCAAACACGTATAGCCGGATCATGGCCGATCCAGCTTTCCCTCGGCGCGCGACAACTCTTCCATATCGATTCTCGAGAAAAATCAAAATGCGAAAATTTAGTTCGAACGCGCGGCTTCTAACATTGTTGCTCTCGGTTATTTCCCTGTTGGGCATCACCGGCTGCAATGGCGGCTTCGAAGGATTCACGCACACGGCCCCCACCATTATGGTTCAGCCTGCCGCGCAGGCAATTATTGCCGGTCAAAGCGCCACGTTTACCGTAGTCGCCACCGGCGCCGCTCCATTGAGCTATCAGTGGCTGAAGAATGGCGTTCCTATTTCCGGAGCGAATTCTTCTACATACAGCATGCCTTCCACGAGCATGTCGGATAACGGCTCCACTTTCGCCGTAATCGTCACCAATGCCGTCGGCTCAACCACCAGCGTTACATTCATGCTGACCGTTAATTCCGGCGTTCCTGTCGCTAGCAGTTTGGTGCCGAACTCCGCGACGCCCCCTTACAACTCGCAAGTTGCGCTGGTCCCCACATTTTCCGGCGGCACAGCCGTGATCGGCTCGACCGGCGTGGGCAGTTCGGACATTTCGTCGTCTGCGACAAGCGGCGGCTCCTATTCAACCCCACCGCTCACTTCCGCAAAAACATTCACGCTCACCGTGACCGGTCCTACCGGAACGGTCACGTCCACCACAGTGACTGTCACGCCAACGAACGTCACAATTTCAGCCATTGCTCCAGCGAATCAGACCTTCGCCCCCGCTCCGTTCTCATTCAACGCGGTCGCCAGCGGCGGCGCCACCAATCATCTGAACTGGACCGCCAGCGCAGGCTCATTCAGCGGAAATGTCTGGACTCCTCCCAACGCCGCCGGCACCTACACCATTCAAGCTGCCAGCGCGGACGAGCCTTCTGTGCTTGTCACTACCAGCGCCACGATTAGCGGGCCGGTGATCACGGCACAACCCGTCAGCCAGAGAATCTGTACCGGCGGGGTCACCACACTTTCGGTTGCCGCGAACTACGCCACCAGCATTCAGTGGAAACTGAATGGCACGAACATTCCCGGAGCGACGAATTCCTCGCTCGTAATCTCCAACGCATCTTCCGCGAACACTGGAAATTATACTGTCACCGTCTCCAATGGCGTCGGCACCGTCACTTCTGCTGTCGCCACTGTTCTTGTCGGCTCGACCATCACTTCCAATCCCGTTTCTCTCTCGATCATTATTTCGCAGACCGCTACTTTCTCCGTTGCCGCATCCGGCCAATCGCCTTTCGCCTACCAGTGGTATCAGATTCCGAACGGCGGCAGCGCCACATTGATTCCCGGCGCTATTTCCGGCACCTACACGACTCCGGCCGTGGATCTGACCTACAACAATTCGCAATACTATGCGACTGTCACCGATAGCTGCGGAGTTTCCCCACTTACCAGCTCCTCCGCCACGTTGACCGTCAATTCAGGCAACGCGCCGCCGACCATCACCGTGCAGCCGCAAAATCAGACCGTTGCTCCCGGCGGCACTACTTCTTTCAGCGTTACCGCCTCGGGTTCGCCAACGCTTTCTTACCAGTGGTACGTCATCCCCGCGGGCCACACCACCGGAACGTCAATTTCCGGAGCGGTCACCTCCACTTACAGCGTGCCGAGTTCCTCCACGAACTCCAACAATGACCAGGACGTCTACTACGTTAAAGTCAGTAACAGTGCGGGCCAAGCGGTGTCGCAACACGCTATCCTGGCGGTCGGCGGCGGCATTGTCATCAGCAGTCAGCCGCAGACAGCCTTTGTAAACGCGGGTGAATCGGCCACGTACAGCGTGACCGCCAGTTCGTCTCTGCCACTCACGTATCAGTGGTATGTCGCAAATCCGGGAAGCTCGACGTTCAATGCGATTTCCGGCGCCACCAGCTCCACCTACTCTTTGACGAACAGCGTCTCTGGTGACACCGGCTCGGTGTTCAAGGTCGTGGTCAGCAACGGAGTCACAAACTCTGTCACCAGCGGCACCGCGGGCCTTTTCGTCGGCTCGCTTTTCCAAGTCAACAATCTTTGCGACAACAATTGGCAAGCCATTGGCAACGCCAGCTTCATCGCTTCACCCTGCAGTTTCGAACTGACGCCTCCCACACAAAATCAGCACGGCGAAATCGTTTGGCCCACGCTGATTTCCACCGGCGACATCGAGCTCAGCTTCACCGTCAGTGTGGGCAGCACCAGCTCCACTCCGGCCGACGGCTTCGCGATTGTCCTTGGCGACCCGTCGCTCGGCGCAACGCCAACGAGCCTTGGTGCCCTCGGATCCGGTATTGGAGCGCAGGGCATTCCCGGTTTCGTGCTTGCGTTCGACACCTACCACAACGCCGGCGATCCTCCGGTTCCGTACCTCGGTGTGGGACGCAGCGAAACCGCGTTGTGGGAAAACCCGTGGATAAATGTCAATTCGGACATTCCTCCGATCGCCGTCTACGGCTCGGTCGTCACGCACAACTACACTGTGGACATCGTCAACGGACAGCTGACCGTAACAATGGACAACACTCAAGTATTTTCCGGAGCGGTCACCGTTCCGCCCGTGGCTTATTTCTACATGACGGCATCCACCGGCGGATCTTGGGAACTGCCGATCGTCAGCAATCTGTCGGCGACAGTTTCGGCCCCATCGAACTAATTCAATTTTCCAAGGAGAATCGGCGTGAAATCGATTTTGCTGGCAACGGCGCTGCTGCTGATGTTGGGACAAACCGCTTTGGCTCAGGAAACAGATACGGGAGATGTGGCGGCAAATTATTTCTGGGAGCACGCGAACACTACGCCGGGCAATTGCGGCTGCTTCGGCATGAACGGCGGTGCGCTGTCGGCATCGGCGAAATTCAGCAACAGCTTGTCTGGCATCGTGGAATTCAGCGCGGAACAAGCCAGCAACGTGCTATCAAGCGGCAAGTCGCTCACGATCACTTCATATCAGGCGGGCGTGCGGTTCCAGGTTCCGCAATCGTGGAGGCCGGAGTCGCATCGCATCCAACCCTTTGTGGAAGCCATGATGGGCGCGGCGCACGCGGGCGGCGGAATTGCCGGAACCGCGGATGGAACTTTTGCCTTCGCGAGCACACTGGGCGGCGGTGTTGACGTTCCGGTGGGATCAAGATTGTCAGTGCGCGTTGTGCAAGTAGATTATCTGCTAACGCTGTTCAAGAATTTCTCGACCGGAACGCAGAATAATTTTCGCGTCGGAGCGGGTGTGGTTTACCGCTGGTAGGCTGCAACGCTCTTTCGCTCACTTCGGCAGGAATTTGGCGCAATCGCAAGCGCTAACAGCGCATTTCACGCGCAAAATTGCTCAAAATTGACTTTTTAGCAAGACGCGCAAATCGGTGCAATTTCGCGCAATTTTGTGCGCGCTAAGGCCGCTTTTCGCGCAAAATCACGCCTCGTTACCCTGAGGTTCGCGCAATTTTTGCAACGCGGCAGCTTTCCTTTTTATTCGCCCTAACGCGCATTATCGACCGCGCAAAAGCGAACACCAGGCGAATGGAATTACGCGATTGAGTTGACCGCCTCGACGATGTGCCGCGCCGAAATTCCGAACGCGTCGACCAGCTCCTCCGGTTTCCCGGAGTGCGGCATGCCATTCACCGCGAGCAGCTTCGATTTCGCCGGCGCGACTCCGGCGCTCGCCAGCGCCGACAAAACCGCTTCGCCGACTCCGCCTTCCGGCCAGTGATCCTCCACGGTGACAAGTTTTCCGGCGGTGGCCTTCACGTGTTCGGCGAGCGCTTTGCCGTCAATGGGCTTCACGCAGTAAAGATCGATCACGCGAATCGCGGTTCCCTTCCCTTTCAATTCATCGGCAGCTTTCAGCGCTTCGTGCAAAGTGATGCCCGCGCCGATCACCGTCACTTTGTCCTGCGCGCTCTGGCGCAAAACCTTGAATCCGGGAATCGGGAATTTTTCCTCTTTGGAATAAAGGATGGGAGTTTTCGGGCGCGAGGTGCGCAGGTAATTGATGCCGCTGCGGCGCGCCATCGTTTCTGTAAGGCGCTCGGCGGACATGGCATCGCTCGGATACAAAACCGTGGAACTGTGCACGGCGCGGAACGCGGCGATATCTTCGAGAGCCATCTGCGAAGGGCCATCTTCGCCGATGGAAACGCCGCAGTGCGATCCGCACAGATTGATGTTGCTGCGTGAGATGGCGGCCATGCGCACTTCGTCAAAGGCGCGCGAGAGGAAGCAGGCGAAAGTATCGGCAAAGGGAACTTTGCCGAAGGCAGCCAAGCCAACCGCAACGCTGACGAGATTCTGTTCGGCGATATAGCCCTGAATGAAATGATCGGGAAAGGCGTCCCCAAAAATTTCAGAAAAGGTGGAATTTTTCACGTCGCCGGAAATGGCCACGATATTCGGATTCACGGCACCCAGGCGCTTGAGCGCGAATCCATAGGCTTCGCGCGTTGCTACAGTTTTGCCGGCGGCGTAATCGGGAGCGGCTGGAGCAGGAAAATCGGGCGGCTGCGGCAGCGATGTGCGCGCGTAGGATTTTCCGGGATCGGGCGGAACATTTATAGTGAGACCAATTTCCTGGAGAGCTTTGGCAAGCTCGTCCTTGGAAAGCGCTTTGCCGTGCCAGTGCTCCTTTCCGGCAACGAAATCGACGCCGTGTCCTTTGATGGTGCGGGCGATGATGGCCTGCGGCTGGCCCTTGGTAGCTTTGGCGCGATCGAGCGCGGCCAGCACGGCGGCGACATCGTGGCCGTCTATCACTTCGGTAGCGAATCCCTCCGCTTCGAATTTTTTGCGGTAGACCTCCATGTCATGCTGATACATGGTGGGCTCGCTCTGTCCAAGGGCGTTGACGTCAGCGAGGACGGTGAGATTGTCGAGCTTGTAGTGGCCGGCAAATTCGGCGGCTTCCCAGATTTGTCCTTCGGCCATTTCGCCGTCGCCGAGCAGCACGTAGACGCGCGTGCCGGTTTTGTCCATGCGCTGCGCGATGGCGAGGCCCGCGCCGACGGAGAGACCTTGTCCCAGCGAGCCGGTGGCAGCGTCAACGCCGGGAATGCGCGGCGTGGGATGGCCTTCGAGCTCGCTATTGAATTGGCGCAGAGTCATCAGTCGCGACTCGGGAAAAACTCCCGCTTCGGCCAGCGCGGCGTAGAGCACCGGCGCGGCGTGTCCTTTGGAGAGCACGAAGCGATCAGATTGATGGGAGTTGGGATTCTTGGGATCGAACTTCATGGCGTAGAAAAATGTCCCGGCAACAAGCTCGGCGGCAGACATGCAGGACGTGGGATGGCCGGAACCTGCGGCAGTAGTGGCCATCATGGAAAGTACGCTGAGGCGTTTGGCTTTTTCTTTGATTGCTTCGATGGTGGAATTCGGCGGGCTTGCGACGGTTGTGGCGCTCATGGGATCCCCCTCGTGGATCGGTATTGCGGAGTCAAAGTGTGATTTTACTCGTTTCGGGGGAGGGGGGCGAGCCGCATTGTGGATTTTAATACTGCGGAATGTGAGGAGAGGTGGCGAGGTAAGTAGAAAACGCGCCGCGGAGTAGAAGGGCGCGCAGGAAGCTATGAAGCGAAGGAGGCGGATGAGGTAGACGACGAGGCCTGCGGCGAGGGCTCCGCGCCCGGACGGGTGCCGGAGATAGATATTCACACTAAGAGAGATCCTTCGACTCGCTGAAAACCGCTCGCTTCAGGATGACAACGTGAGGCAAAAGATGGCGGGCTGACAGGCCGCCGCTACACAATCGAAAGCAAAGCCAAATGCAGATCCCTCGACGCTCAGCGCGACCCTAAGCGGGTCGCGGATCCGCTCGCTCAGGACGGCGATCCTCGACGAATCACTGAAAGCACCGCGAGCGGTGTGGCGCCGCCCGGGCTTGTGTAGCGGCGAGCCTGTTCCACGAAGAAGTTGTGCGAACAGCCGGGACATGACGTGCGAGCTATAGCTGCACGTTGATCTCGAAAACTAAGTCAATGTTTCGCATTTTCCCTCTAAAGTTTGTCTCATTCTGTCGATACCGTTATGACAAGGAGGTCAGAACTAAATTAACTGATTCTATCTGCAAATAACCTGTTGGTAACACCGAGGCAAAGGAACATTGTAAAGCTGTTTCAAACGTGGTCTCTTCAGATCACGGCACTATTTCACTTCCCGCTGGACAATCGCCGTAACTTCTCTGAAATAGGCGCTGCTCGGCCCCAAGATTCGATAACCAGCGGCGTTTACATATGATCGTAACCGGCACATATGATCCTCACCTGGTAGCGTTATCCATTCTTATAGCGATCTTCGCCTCTTTTACCGCACTGGATCTTACCGGAAGGATTACGGTAACAACCCGAAAGGCCCGGTCATTGTGGCTGTTCGGCGGGGCCATTGCCATGGGTCTGGGCATCTGGGCCATGCATTACGTGGGTATGCTGGCCTTCAAAATGCCAATGCCTGTTTTTTACCACGTTCCAACCGTGCTCCTCTCCCTGGTAGCGGCAATCTCAGCATCTGCGGTGGCTTTGTACACTACAAGCCGCCCCAAAATGGAGAGTTGGGAAGCCCTCGCCGGAGGCACGGTAATGGGCTCAGGCATTGCCGCCATGCATTACATCGGGATGGCCGCCATGCGAATGCCGGCACACGTGAGTTACAGCATCCCCATCGTGGTCTTATCGGTCGCCCTCGCGATGATCATCTCTTTCGTTGCGTTAGTGTTGGCCTTCCGAGCGCGTGAGGAAAAGCGAACGAGCCGACGAAAAATCATAAGTGCGTTGGTTATGGGAAGCGCGATACCCGTAATGCACTACACAGGCATGGCGGCGGCAAGATTTTCAATGTCCGATGTACGCCCTAGCCTGTCCGATGCGGTAGGGGTTTCTTCGTTGGGCGTCTTAATCATTGGCGTCGCAACACTGCTCATACTCTCCTTGGTCATCCTTGGAACTTTTCTCGACCAGAAGCTGTCACTTCACCGCAATCTGACCCAAGTAGCGCGAAGCGAATCCAAGAAGAACTTGGAGGCGCTCTCGGAAAGCGAACAACGCCTTCGGTTGGTAACTGAGAATGCCCGTGTCGGTCTCGTAGTTCTGGACCACGATCGCCGTTATCTGTATGTCAACCAGGCCTATGTGGACATCCTGGATCTCCCCTCAACTGCGATCATCGGCCAACGGGTGGCTGATGTGCTACCCGTGCTCTATGAGACGCAGATTCGCCCCAGGCTGGATCGAGCGTTCGCGGGGGAACGTGTCACGTATGAACTCCGCAAACCGGACGCGACGGGTGATTCCTGGTACGACATACGATACGAGCCCACCATTGTAAATGGAACCGTCTCCGGGGTCGTGGTCGTAGCTACGGACGTAACAGAGAGAAGTCGCTCCGAACTCGCGTCGCGCAGGCTGGCTGCGATCGTTGAGTTTTCAGAAGACGCAATCATCAGCAAGGATCTAAATAGCATTGTTACCAGCTGGAATAAGGGGGCCGAAAAGGTATTCGGCTATACCGCGAAGGAAATGATAGGCAGATCGATCATGACGTTAATTCCCCAGGAGCGGATCAGCGAGGAAGAACTGATTCTTCAGCAGATCAAGTTGGGTAAAAGCATCCGTCATTTTGAAACGGTGCGGCTGAAGAAGGACGGGCAATCAATTGACGTAGCAGTCACAGCATCCCCTACCCGGGACACATCTGGAAATACCGTCGGAGTCTCCAAGATTGCTCGCGATATCACAGATCGAAAACTGGCAGAGCGGATTACCAAACAGAGTGAAGAGCGGCTCCGATTATTTATCGAGCATGCGCCCGCAGCCTTGGCGATGTTTGACCGTGAGATGCGTTATCTGATGACCAGCCGCCGCTGGCAAGCGGATTATGGTCTGGGTGAACGCGAAGTGAACGGATTGTCGCACTATGAAGTATTCCCGGAAGTCTCCGCCAGGTGGAAAGAGATCCATCTTCGTGGATTGTCGGGCGAGGTCATAACGGAAGACTGCGATCGATTCGTCCGCGGCGATGGCACGGTCCAATGGGTGCGCTGGGAAGTGAGGCCCTGGTATGAGGACGCTGGACAGCTCGGCGGCATCGTAATCTTTTCCGAAGACATCACCGTCAGCAAGAATGCCGAAGACAAACTGCAAAAATCGCAGGAAATGTTCAGCAAAGCCTTTCGGAGCAGCCCACTCGCAATTTCCATATCGACTGCGGAAGACGGTACATTCCTGGATGTCAACCAGGCTTTCATCCAGATGACCGGACACCAGCGCGAAGCCGTGTTAGGGCATACCGACATCGATCTCGGATTCTGGCTTGAACCCGATCAGCGGTACAACATGTTGAAGGCTCTACGGCAGCGCGGGCAGCTATCGGAGTATCGTTCGCAATGCAAAACATCGAAGGGCGAAATCCGGGAGTTAGAGTCCTCCACGGAACTGATAGACCTGGACGGACAGCAGTGCATTCTGGCCATCATTCGCGACATCACCGAAGCGCAGCGGCTGGAGGCTCAGTTCCGCCAGGCACAAAAGATGGAAGCTGTCGGCGTGCTTGCGGGAGGAGTCGCTCATGATTTCAACAACATATTGGGAGTCATTCTCGGGTATAGCGATCTCATCATCGATCAGCTTGCGGAAAGCGACCCAAATCGCCGGTGCCTGGAGCAGATCAAGAAAGCGGGTCTTCGTGCAACCTCGCTCACGCGACAACTCCTTGCCTTCAGCCGGAAGCAGATCATCCAGCCGAGGATCATGGATGCAAACGCGGTGATTTCGGATTTCAGCAAAATGCTTTTGCGCATGATTGGTGAAGACATAGAGCTGGTCAGCATTCTTAAGCCCGGCATCGGTCAAATCAAAGCTGACCCAGGCCAAATCGAACAGGTGATTATGAATCTAGTCGTGAATGCCCGTGACGCGATGCCCACCGGCGGAAAGCTTGTCATCGAAACGGCACATGCCGACCTGGACGAGGCTTATTGTCGAAGCCATTCTGCGGTCCAGCCCGGAAGTTACGTCATGATAGCGGTCAGCGATACAGGCGTAGGAATGAGTCCGGAGACGCAATCTCGAATTTTTGAGCCCTTCTTCACGACAAAAGAGCAAGGGAAAGGCACCGGACTTGGGTTGGCCACCGTTTACGGAGTCGTGAAACAGAGCGGCGGATATATCTGGCTGTACAGCGAGGTCGGAAAAGGAACGACGTTCAAGATGTATTTCCCTTGTGTGTCTGACCCTGTTCAGACAAATGCGTCGCCCCGAAACAAAACCGACAATCTGCGTGGCTCTGAGACCATTCTGCTCGTGGAAGATGCTGACATGCTACGGGAGCTCACAGGCGCATTGCTTGAGCGGAACGGATATCGAGTACTGGTGGCCGAAAATGGGTCGCGCGCTATTCAACTCGCGGAAAGCGCGAATCATCCAATCGATCTTCTACTTACGGACGTAGTCATGCCGGGGATGAGCGGTAAGGAACTCGCGGACTATTTTAGCGCGAAACGGCCCGAGATGGGGGTCCTCTACATGTCGGGCTACACAAATGATGTAATCGCCCATCAGGGAGTTCTGGAACAGGGGGTTCATTTTATAGAAAAGCCGTTTGCACAAGATGCCTTGATGCACAAGCTACGCGAAGTGCTGAGCGGAGTAGCAATATCTCAGCGCTAAATCTTCACGTTAGTCGACACTCAAAATGAGCCTCGCAGTCCCGATCAACTGCGGAGATAAATACCCACACGAAGAGAGATTCCTGGTCGCGGTTGGCGGCCCGATGCCGCGAAACCCAACTCGCTCGAAATAACGACGAAAAGGAAAAGATGGGCGGGCTGGAAGCTCGCCGCTGCAGAGGCAAGGGTAAAACCGATTCGTACCACAAGGCGACACTTTCCGGATCGCCAGGGCCGCCCATACGAAAACAATGCCAAAACCGAATGCAGATCCCTCGACGCTTAGCGCGCCGGTCAGGACTCCGACCGTGTTCCAGTTCGCCTAGGCTCTTTTGAAGAGGCGGGCGATCCAGACCAAAATTACCGCGCCGATGAAAGCGACGAATAGCGAGGCGATGAGTCCGCCGCCCCGCCAGCCGACCAAGCCGAACAGCCATCCGCCGAGGACGCCACCGAGTATTCCGAGAATGATGTCGACGAGGACGCCGTAGCCTCCGCCTTTCATTACTCTTCCCGCAAGCCAGCCCGCGATCAACCCGACCAAAATAAACTCGATAAAGCCCATGTGCCGATACCTCCGTTTGCATCGGCTAAGGACGCGCGCCTTGCCGGGCGTCTCTTTTAGACTGGTTACCTGTGAATGTCAATTTTAGGGATGACGAGCCGCGCAGGACCTGGGACGAGGAAAACGAGAGGATGCCAGTGCCCTCGGCAGGGACGGGCTGATTCGTTGCAGGGAGGAAGCAAAAACGGTGCAAATTGCTTCTTGAGGCAAAAACAGTGCGCCTCACTTCTTGACGCGGTTGTAGCGCCCCATCAAGTCCGCTTGCTCGATCACATGGCCTTTCATGGCAGCCTCCAATTCCTTGCGATTGGCGATTTTGGCGTCGCCGAGCTTTGTGTCCAGCGCATAGAGGTGGAAGAAATAACGGTGCTCCCGGTCGGGCGGACACGGGCCGACATAACCGGTTTTGCCCGTACCGTTGATGCCTTGCGCGGAATCGCCTTCCTTGATTCCCTTGCTCCTGGGAGAAATATTCCAGACCATCCAATGATCGAAAACGCCGCTGGGCATTAAATTTTTGGGCACGTCGGGATCTTCCATAATCAGGACGAGACTTTGGGCTTTGGCAGGAACGCCGCTGAAGGCGAGAGGAGGATTGGGAGGCATTTTAGCGTCACAGGTGAATTTCGAGGGGATCGAAGAGCCATTCGCGAAAGCGGAACTTTTGATTTGCATTTTAGCGGAGGCGGTGGCCGCGAACCCGATAAGGGACAATGCGGCGGCCAGCAAGATTGGGGACTTTCTGCTTTTCGACATGGAAGCCTCCGAACAAACTTCTTAGTGGCATTGCGAACGACGCGAACGATATCACGATGGAATCGGAATCGACAAGCCGGAGGTGTTTTGCGGGACAGCCCAGATGGAGTTTCCTAGTTTTGAGAAGCATTGAAAGCGCACCGCTAGGCCCGCCAGCGGGAGCAACCAGTCAAAGGCAAAAACTCGCGGGAACCCCACGGCGAGTGGGGTGGCGCGGGCGCGCCGGCTGTATGTCGGAAGCTCCGACTCCCGAGACTGCTTTTATGAGATGACTTCGTATATGTCGGAGCCGAAAGCCACGACCTCCTGCTGCTTTATGAGATGGCTTCGAGCGATTTTTCGGCCGAATTTCGGCGTTGTCCGATAAAGCGGGTGGGATATAATCAGCACGGACATTCACGTTAACAAGGCACATTAACAAGATCACGTGAACGGCTAACGCGAACAATTCACGTAAGCATTCACGGGAAACAGTGCAATAGCGAACAGGGCCATTTGATCCGCAGCGCAAGGATAACCGCGAAGTTCTCGCTAGCACTGCTGGCGGCGTTGTTTTTCGTCTCCCACTTTGCCATGGCACAAGAAAACAGTACGGCTAATTCCGGATCGTGGTCTGGCGTAATCATCAACAGCGGCTGCACCGTGGACGAAGCTTTCGCCGAGGCGCCGAAGTGCACGGAAGCGACGCCGGGAGCAAAGCCGGTTTTGTACGACGATACGATCCGGCAGATTTACGAGCTTGACCCGGCGACGCGGGCCGCGGGCCATCTGGGAAACAGTGTTACCGTTCGCGGCACTCTTGAAGGCAGCACGATTCACGTTAAATCGCTCGAAGCGCTCAATACGTTCGGCCTGGCCGTGGGACAGAAGGCACCGCCATTTACTCTGCGCGACCAGTTCGGCCAGGAACAAACGCTTGAAAGCCTGAAGGGCGCGCACGGCACCGTTTTGCTATTCTTCCGTTCCGCCGATTGGTGACCCTACTGCAAAGGGCAGCTGGTCCAGCTGCAAAGCGCGAGGGCAAGATTCGAAAAGCAAGGGATCAAACTCGGGGCGATCAGCTATGACACCGACGAGATCCTGAAATACTTTTCCGACCGCCGCAAGATCGAATTCCCGATGCTTGCCGATCCCGATTCGAAAACGATTCGCGCCTACCAGGTGCTGAATTCCGAAGCCGTGGGACAGTATCGGGGAATGGCCCGGCCGGGATATTTTTTCATCGATAGGAACGGGATTATTCGGGAGAAGTTTTTCGAAGCGAAGTACCGGGATCGGCTCTCGGGAAATAATCTGATCGCGAAGCTTTTCCCGGAACTGGGCGAGGAAGTTACGAACGAGGTAGCGGCGCCGCACCTTCAGTTGGCGGTTGAGCAATCGGACCGCACCGGGGTTCCGGGCAGCCTGATCACGCTGACGGCGGAGATAAAGCTGCCGGCAGACGTCCACGTATATGCGCCGGGGACGAAAGGCTACAAGCCGATCAACCTGGTGATCGACCCAATCCCGGAAATAAACCTGAAGCCGGCGGTGTACCCACATTCCAAGATTCTCTATTTGCCTGCGATTCAGGAGCGCGTGCCGGTGTTCGAGGGCACATTCCGCATCAACCAGGACCTGCAGGTGAACTCCGCAGCGGACTTCAGCAACGCGCTGCCCGCGGATGGAAAAACCGTGACGATTGCGGGGAAGCTCGAGTACCAGGCGTGCGACAGCAAAATATGTTTCTTGCCGACTTCGGTTCCGGTTCAGTGGCAATTGCAGATCGTGCCGCTCGACCGGCAGCGAGCGCCGGAGAATATCCGGCACAAGTAGGCGCGCTCACGCCATCGCCAAGGAATCGAAATTTTCTGGCAGCGCTTGTCTCGGATTCTTAAATGTTCGCATCGTGAACTTGGAGGGATCGCATGTCCGACGTAGTCTACGTTTCCAAAGTGCGCATCGAGCGGAAGGTGGGGCCGCTGCGCATTGCGTATCTGCCGGGCGAATCGCAACCGGTAAAGTTCAGCGTTCACGGGGCCATTGCGCAGCACTATAAAGTCGACCCCGCCAAATTGACGGAATCGCACGCCGCGACCATCGATTACGTGATTGCGGCGACCGCTGGTTGAATGCTGGGCACTTTTGGGGGCGCGCTGGAAGCGCGTCACATCGATGCGAGTAACGGGAAGCTGGTGGCGGAAGTAACCGGCGAGGTGGAAGCGGAGGAAGGCGTTCTGGTGATCCGGCGAATCCACGTAGCCATGCAACTGGCGGCTCCCGAAGAGAGTCGCGAGACTGTTGAGCGCGTACACGGAATGTATGCGATGCGCTGTCCCCTATATCGGACGCTGCACAATACAATCCAGCTTACGTCGTCTTACGAACTGACTTCTTCGGCATAATTGCTGCGAAGGACGCTGTCGACGCAAGCTGGCAATCCCTCATGAGGACGCGGGCGGGTGGGGGCATCAGTTCTCCGGCGGCTCTTGAGATACGGCGCTTACAGGCGGCCCATTCCCCGCTTGAACATTGCCCTTTGCGGCAGTCGAACTCGCAGAGAGCAATGTCCTGCGGGATTTCGCTGATGATCCAGCTATTCTTGAAGCGGGCCCAGAATCGGCGAAACGAATTTAGCGACTGCGCAGGATAGTCAGTCATGGTTCACCTCAGAACAAGTTCCGTTCATAAACTTTCGCGTTCACGTTTGAATTCTCATCACATTCTTCTTTGCACATTGTGATCCGCATCACGTAACAGTGTGGCGGTCGCACTGGAACGAGAACCAGAATTAAGCGCGCCAGAAATGAGCAGCGGCAAGGTACGCGCGTCGAAGCTGAAAGCTGCGACACCGTAATGCCGCGCGGGAGGTAGGGCGAAAGCTCGCGAGAAACCACCGCGAGCGGTAGGCGGTGCACGCCCCGTCGTTTTGCCGGAGCTAAAGCTCTGGCCTACAAACATGCTTCGTGGCTGAAGCTGCAGCAAAGACGGAAAAGCCGAAGAGAGATTTTTCGCGCAAAAGGGGCGCTCAGAATGACGAGCGCTCTGTTGGGGCACGCGTAACACGAGTTTACCGGCGGGATTTACCCACGAAGAGAGATCCCTCGCTCGCTGAGAGACGGCTCGCAATCGGGATGACAAGGGTAGTTGGGGCTGATGGCGCGCCGGAGGTAAAGGCGCGCCGTCGCCGACTGCGAAGATAGCCGAACTGCAGCACGTTCATGCATTCGCGCCAGGATTGCGGCCCAAGAGAGATTCTTCGCGCAAAAACGGCGCTCAGAATGACGGCGCTAATCAACAGCCAAAGGAAAATGCAGATCCCTCGATCGCTGGCTAAGCGGTCGTTTGCACTGGGAGCTTCGCGGATTCCCAGGCGGCGATGCCGCCGGCAATTTCGCCGACGGAAGCAAATCCCCCGCGCTGCAGCAAGCTTGCAGCGATGGACGAGCGGTAGCCACCCGCGCAATAGACAAGCAGCGGACGGTTTTTCGGAAGCTTGTCGAACTCCTGCGCCAAATGATTGAGTGGCATGGCCACGCTTCCGGCGATGCATTTCTGCGCGCGCTCGCGCGGCGCGCGCACGTCCACGACGAGCGGTGGCTCGGGAGATGAGAGCCTTTCGGCGGCGAACGGCGCGCTGAGCCGTTCGGTGGAGGCGACCAGCTCCGGGCGCGATTCGAGGCTGTGCAAACCGTCCTGCAAATATCCGACCACGTGATCGAAACCGATGCGCCCGAGGCGCGTGGCCGCTTCGGCCTCGCGGCCGGCTTCCGCGATGATCACGATGGGATGCTCGCGATCGAGAATGGTTCCGGCCCAGGTGGCGTACTGGCCGGCGAGGCCGATGTTGATGCTGCCGGCCAGATGCGCGGCGGCAAATTCGGCGGGATCGCGCGTGTCGAGAATTTGCGCGCCAATTTCCTGTAGTGCGAGGACGCCGTCGAGCGGAATGGGATTTACGCGCGCGAGCGTTGAGTCGAGCGTGGGCCGCTCTTTGCTGTTCAGCACGGCATCGTAGTTGAAGTAGGCCGGAGCTTCGGGCTGATCGGCAGTGACCACCTGGATGAACTCTTCCCTGCTCATGGGCTGCAGCGCATAGTTCGAGCGGCGCTGCTCACCCAGCGTGGAAACGGTTTCCTTGCTGAGCGCTTTGCCGCAGAGCGAGCCCGCGCCGTGCGCCGGATACACCAGGCTCTGGTCCGGCAGCGCCAGAAGCTTTTTGTGCAGCGAATCGAAGAGCATGCCGCCGAGTTCGCCAGCAGACCAGCCCAGCGCCGCGCGCAGATCGGGACGCCCTACGTCGCCGATGAACAAAGTGTCGCCCGTGAGCACGGCTTGCGGCTGCGTGTCGCTCGCGTCCAGATCGTAAACGACGAGAGAGATTGACTCCGGAGTGTGGCCCGGCGTTTCGAGCGCTTTCAGGCGCACGCGTCCGAGTTCAACGATGTCGCCATCGTGAAGAGGAGTAAACGCGTAGCCCGCTTTCGCGGCAGCGCCGAGATAGATTTTCGCACCGACGCGATCGCGCAGCTCCAGATGCCCGGCGATGAAATCGGCGTGGAGATGCGTGAGGAATACGTGCTTGATCTGGAGCGAGTGAGCGGCGCCGAAGGTGACGTACTGATCGATGTCCCGTTGTGGATCAACCACGGCTGCCGTGCCAGTCGCTTCGTCTCCTATGAGGTAGGAAGCGTGCGCCAGGCACGGCAAATAGAATTGCTTGAGGATCACTGCGCACCGTCCTCGGCTGCCGGTATTGGTGGCTTGCGTGGCAATCAGTTCGGCTGAGGAACGATTCGCAGATAAGGCCGAGGCGCTTTCCAGCCACCCGGATATTTTTGCTTGGCCTCTTCGTCGGAAACCGCAGGCAGAATGATGACGTCGTCGCCCTGCTTCCAGTTCACCGGCGTGGCCACTTTGTGCTTGGAGGTGAGCTGCATGGAATCGACCACGCGCAGCACTTCGTCGAAGTTGCGGCCGGTGCTCATGGGATAGCTGAGCATCAGCTTGATCTTCTTGTCGGGACCGACGACGAACACGGTGCGCACGGTGGCGTTGGTGGCGGCGGTACGGCCATCACAGGAATCGCCGGCGTCTGCCGGGAGCATGTCGTAGAGCTTGGCCACTTTGAGTTGCGGATCGCCGATCATCGGGTAGTTCACTTTGTGGCCCTGTGTTTCTTCAATGTCCGCGGCCCACTTGGTGTGGCTGGTGACCGGGTCAACGCTGAGGCCGATGACTTTGCAATTGCGCTTCTCGAATTCCGGCTGCAGGCCGGCCATGTAGCCGAGCTCGGTAGTGCACACGGGCGTGAAATCCTTCGGATGCGAAAACAGGATGGCCCAACCATCGCCCATCCATTCATGGAAGTTGATGGTGCCCTGCGAGGTTTCGGCAGTGAAGTTGGGAGCTTCGTCGTTTATGCGCAACATAAATGCCCTCCTGAGGCGGGGGCATTATACATGATCGGCGCGAGGGGAGTATTAAGTGAGGAGAGGCCTTCTGCACCCGCGGGTGCGTGGAGAATCATGGCCGGCCACCCGTCCATTCGCAGGCATACCGCGTTTTTCAGGAGTTCATATGGAAGTGTTTTTTTCCAGGTCCAGATCGGAAAGCAAATTAGAAAACGGGTCGCGCTTGCGATTCAGAAGTCTAGGCCGGTTCTCTTCTAACCAGCGATAGAACTCGGGGACGTCCCCTAGCGTCTGCTTTGCGCTTGGCCGATTTCGCCAAAGCTCGCGAATCAGATAGCGCCGGATGGACATGCGGGGCATCCGGGAAGTTGCCTGGCGATTTTGTTTTGCTCCTGCAGCAAGACACTTAAGAAAATTAGCGACGACTGCCTGCTCATCCGGTTGCATTTGCCTAAGCGCTACAGAAAAGATCTCCTGCTCCACGCCGTAGACTCGCTTGATAGCGTGGAGTGCGGCGTCCGTTGCGCTCAGCTTCAGCACCCTCGCATCCGTTACATCCCGGGAACATCTTAAAAGGCCTTTGGTCAAGAGGTGCCCCGATACCCGAGAAGCCCACCCAGGGGACACACCCAGCCGGCTGGCAAGAGCGGATACGGTAAGTGTGGGCACAGTTGTAAAGCAGAGTAGAACGTGTGCTTCGGTGCAGGAGATTCCCAAGGGGTAAAGTTGTTCCAGATTCTTGCATATCGATTCGAAATC
>DASZMG010000126.1:0-48789 GCA_035551975.1 Candidatus Acidiferrales bacterium
CCACAAATAACCTCAGAGATTTCACAGTACCCTCCGTATGCGTGAGCCTTGAACTGCGGTCGCAGACCTGAAGCTGATCTGACAGGCCGCCCTGGAGCCCCAGCCCCAGCACTTATCTTAGCGCGTACGGGGCTGGAAAACTCCACGGCGAGGTCCGCTGCGAAGCAATGAGCAACTAATACGCAACCTAAGCGTCGCCTGGACTGGTCGCGTTGCGCAGATCGGGAAACCCCCAGGCCCATAAAGCAGTTACGACCAGAGTGCCGATGCCTCCGAGAACGACGGCGGGCACGGCCCCAAGCCACGCGGCGGCAACTCCGGATTCGAACTGCCCAAGTTCGTTGGAAGCGCCGATAAATATCATGTCCACAGCGCTGACGCGCCCGCGCATTTCATCGGGAGTGGCGAGCTGGACAAGAATGGCGCGGGTCATGACGCTGACCATGTCCGTTGCGCCAACCATGACCAGCGCGATCATGGAGAGAGCAAGGCTGTGGGAGAGTCCGAACAAAATGGTGAAGACGCCGAACCCGGCGACGCACCAGAGCATGGTGACGCCGCAGCGGCCTCGAAGCGGGCGGTGCGCCAGCGAAAGGGCCATGAATCCCGCGCCGATGGCCGGAGAACAGCGCAGGAGTCCAAGCCCCCAGGGACCGGTGTGCAGAATTTCACGGGCGTAGACGGGAAGCAGAGCGACTGCTCCGCCGAGCAATACAGCGAAAAGATCAAGCGAGATGGAGCCAAGAACGATCTTGTGTTCAAAAATGTAGTGAATGCCGGCGAGAACGGTTTTCAGGTTCACCGGCTGGCGCGGGCGCGGTTTCCATTCGAGTTGAACGCGCAGAGTCGCCATGGTCGCCAGCAAGCCGGCGATCATGGCCGCGGCGTAAACGGAGGATGGGCCTCGCGCGACGGCGTAGACGAATCCGCCGATGGAAGGGCCGAGAATGTTCGCGCTTTGGTTTGCGCTGGAACTCCAGGCAACGGCGTTGGCGAAATGCTCCTCGGGAATAAGCTGCGGGAGAATGGCGCGGCTCACCGGACCATTAAAAGCGCGGACCACTCCGCTGAGGACTACCACGCCGTAAATCAGCAGAACATTGTGAGGGGCGCGCAGAGCAATGAGCAGGAGCAAGCCGGAGCAAATGGCGAAACCGAAATAGCAGAAGAAAAGCAGCTTTTTGCGGTCGACACGGTCGGTAACCTGGCCCGAGACGAGAAACAATAAGAAGCTGGGAGTGAATTGGGCGAGACCGATGAGACCGAGGTCGAGCGGCTTCTTGGTGATATCGTAGACTTGCCAGCCGACCGCGACGGATTGCATCTCGAGCGCGAGAACGATGAACCATCTCGCGACCAGGTAAAGCTTGAAATTAGGGTAGGTGAATGCGACGCGACCGGATGGTCGGACCTTCTCCGCGACGGCCATCGCATTCTACTCTGCCAGAAGGAGTGACGAGTGGCTAGTGGCTAGAAAAACAGAGGAAGCAGATGAGGTAAAGGATGTAGGGGAGGGCAAGGAAGCTCGCGGGCTTTGCTCAGCGCGATCCTTACCGGATCGCCAAAGCACCGCGATCGGAAGGAGCTGCGCGCCGTCGGATTCCCAGCGCTGGCTCGCGCAAAAAGCGCGCCGAGCGCGCTGGGCTACGATGTGCCGCCCCCTTAACGGGGCTGATCCTTGCCATCCGGACAGCGGCGAATTGACAGACAAGAAAAACAATCGTGCGCGCAGAGAATCGTGATACGAGCAATGCCCTTCGGGAACGAAGGGATCCCTGCGGCGCGGCCGGGACCGTGACGAGGATGGCGGTGTGAAGAGCGAGATGGCGGTTTTAAAAAATCGCGTAAAGCGTTAAACTACCCGTTTGTTTACCTCCTATAACTTCGTTCCGGAGCGCTAATCGAATGGCCTCTATTGATGTACCTCTGACAAAACGAGGATTCGGCAAGACCAGCCGCAAGGATTTGTGGTGGGTATATCCGCTGGCGGTATTTCTTGGATATTTGCTGTTTATCATCTACTCGACGTGGGCCGGGCTGCAGGGCAATCACTACCTATGCACCACCGCCTGCGGCGGAGCGGACTATTTGTCTCCCATGTATTCGCCGCTACTGATGACGGCCCGGCCCGCGTGGTGGCCGGTGGTGATTCCGTTCTCAGCGGCCATGCTCATTTTATGGGCGCCGGGCGGATTCCGGCTGACTTGCTACTACTACCGCGGCGCGTATTACAAAGCGTTCTGGGCCGATCCTCCGAACTGCGCGGTGGGCGAGCCACGCAACAGCTATTGGGGCGAAAAGAAGTTTCCGCTGATCCTGCAGAATGTACATCGCTACTTTCTTTACATAGCGATCCTGTTCGTTTTTCTCCTCGCTTACGACGGAATTCGCGCAACCATCTTTACCGCTCCGGACGGCACAAAACATTTCGGAGTGGGCGTGGGTACGCTGGTGCTGATCGCGAATCCGATTCTGCTGGCGCTGTACACGTTTGGCTGCCATTCGTTCCGGCACCTGGTGGGCGGACGGAATGACGTGTTGTCGAATTCGCCCGCGCGAAAGACGGCGTATGACTGCGTGTCGTGTCTCAACCGGAAGCACATGCTGTGGGCCTGGGTGAGCATGTACTTCGTGGGCTTCGCCGACTTGTATGTGCGCTTGTGCGACATGGGAATCTGGCACGACTGGAGAATTTTCTAAATGGCTGAGTACCAGACGCACGAATTCGACGTGCTGGTGGTGGGAGCGGGAGGCGCGGGACTGCGCGCGGCGATTGAGGCTTCGGCGGCGGGCGCGAAGGTTGGTGTGGTCTCGAAATCGTTGCTGGGCAAAGCGCACACGGTGATGGCTGAAGGCGGAATGGCCGCGGCCATGGGCAACGTGGACGATCGCGACACCTGGCGCGTTCATTTTGCCGACACCATGCGCGGTGGCCAGTATATGAACAACTGGAGCATGGCCGAACTTCACGCCAAAGAGGCGCCGGCACGCGTTAGGGAACTGGAAGCTTGGGGCGCGGTGTTCGATCGCACCAAGGACGGGCGCATTCTGCAACGCAATTTCGGAGGACACCGCTATCCGCGGCTGGCGCACGTGGGCGACCGCACGGGCTTGGAAATGATTCGCACGCTGCAGGATCACGGCGTCCATCAGGGCATGGACTTCCTGATGGAAACGACGATGCTGACACTGCTGAAGGATGGCGACCGGATCGTGGGCGCCTTTGGCTACGAGCGGGAGCGCGGGCGTTTCCGTTTGTTGAAGGCAAAGGCCGTGGTACTAGCGACGGGCGGCATCGGGCGCATGTACACGATCACGTCGAACAGTTGGGAATATACGGCGGATGGGCACGCGCTCGCGTACGACGCGGGAGCGGCGCTGCTGGATATGGAGTTCGTGCAATTCCATCCGACGGGAATGATCTGGCCGCCCAGCGTGCGGGGAATTCTGGTGACCGAAGGCGTGCGCGGCGAAGGCGGCGTCCTGAAGAACAAAGAGGGCAAGCGGTTCATGTTCGACGATATTCCGGAGAACTACCGCAGCTCGACGGCGGACAATCCAGATGAAGGCTGGCGCTACACGCAGGGCGACAAGAGCGCAAGGCGACCTCCGGAGCTGTTGACGCGCGACCACGTGGCGCGGTGCATCCGGCGCGAAGTGAAGGAAGGGCGCGGCAGCCCCCACGGTGGCGTGTTTCTGGATATCGCGTGGATCAAGGAAAGACTTCCGAACGCGCCGGAGCACATCAAGAAAAAGCTGCCAAGCATGTATCACCAGTTCAAGCAGCTCGCGGATATCGACATTACCAAAGAGCCGATGGAAATTGGCCCGACCATGCACTACGTGATGGGCGGCGTGATGGTGGATGCGGAGACGCAGATGTCCACAGTCCCGGGATTGTTCGCGGCGGGCGAGTGCTCGGCAGGGCTGCACGGCGCGAATCGCCTGGGCGGAAACTCGCTTTCCGACCTGCTGGTGTTCGGCAAGCGAGCAGGAGAATTCGCAGCGAAATATGCGAAGGAAGCCAAGCCGGGAACGGTGAACACGTCGGAAGTGGACGAAGTGGCGCGATACGCTCTGGAACCATTCGAGCGCGGCGCGAGCGGTGAGAATCCGTTTCTGATTCAGCACGAACTGCAAAACACCATGCAAAATCTGGTGGGCATTGTGCGGCAACAGGCAGAAATGGAAAAGGCGGTAGAAGAGATTGAGGTGCTGAAGCAGAAGGCCACGAAAGTGGGGGCTTTCGGCAACCGCGAGTACAACACTGGGTGGCACACGGGGCTCGATCTGGCGAACCTGTTGACCATGGCGGAGGTGGTGGCGATCGCTGGCGCAGAACGCAAGGAGAGCCGCGGCGGGCATTTCCGCGACGATTACCCGAGCAAGGACGAGAAATGGGGCGCGGTGAATATCCGCATCGACAGAGGCGCGGACGGTCGGCCGAAAGTGACGCACGTGCCGGTTGCGCCGATGACTCCCGAATTGAAGCAGGTGATTGAGGAGAACAAATAGTGGCCACCACAGCGGTGTTTCGAATCTGGCGCGGCGAAGGCACGTCGGGCAAGTTCGTCGATTACAAAACCGAGGTCGAGGACGGCATGGTGGTGTTGGATGTGGTGCACCGCATCCAGGCTACGCAGGCGAATGACCTGGCAGTGCGCTGGAACTGCAAGGCCGGGAAATGCGGCTCGTGCTCGGCGGAAATCAACGGCAAGCCGCGGCTGATGTGCATGACGCGCATGAGCCAGATCGATGTAAGCCAGCCGGTGACTGTCGAGCCGATGCAGACCTTCCCGCTGGTGAAGGACCTGGTAACGGACGTGGCGTGGAATTACCGCGTGAAGATGAAGATCAAGCAGTTCAAGCCGCGCCCGCCGGACGCTCCGGATGGGACCTGGCGCGAGCAGCAGTCGGATATCGACCGCGTGCAGGAGTTTCGCAAGTGCATCGAGTGCTTCCTGTGTCAGGACGTTTGCCACGTGCTGCGCGATCATCATCTGCACGACCAGTTCATTGGGCCGCGATTTTTCGTGTACACCGCGGCGCTGGAGATGAATCCGCTGGACGTAGAGAACCGCGTGAAGGACCTTCGCGAGGACGACGGCATCGGCTATTGCAACATCACGAAATGTTGCACGAAGGTGTGTCCGGAAGAGATTAAAATCACAGACAACGCGATTATTCCGCTGAAAGAGCGCGTGGTGGATGAGTTTTTTGATCCGCTGACGAGGTTGTTCCGGAAAAGCAAGTAAGTGGCGAGTGGCTGGAGAACGGCGTGTGGGGAAGCGGCGGCGAATTCGTCACACGAAGAGAGATCCCTCGACTCGCTGAGAACCGCTCGACTTCGGGATGACAACGTAAGGCGATAAGGCCTCGATATTACGTCCGAGGCGAGCGAAGCTACTCTGATTCTGATCGGGACGTAGCTTGGCGACGCTACCGGGTTGAGAAAGGCGCTCCGCTCGGGATGAACCCGAAATCGTTGACGGTGGCCGGTTTGAGAAGGTCGCAATTTGAGGTAATCGGACGTACAATTCTTCGTACAGAACGCCAGTTCAACTGAGTTGAGGTGTCAACTATGAGCAAACGCAAATCGGATGGAATGACACGGCGAGAAATGATTGGCTCTGCGTCCATTGCCGCGCTCGGCGCGGGCATGTTGACCGCGGAGGCTGCCAACGCGGTGCAACAGCCAACGGCCAAGGATCCTCAACAGAAGTATCAGGTTGGAAAAGATCCCGGAAAGCATGAGCCGCTGCAGGATTTTAAATTCGACATTGAAGCCACCAGCGGATGGGTGGGCGAGGCCGGCTCGGCAAAGGAAGCGACCGTAGAGGAATTTCCCGTGTCGAAGAGCATCGCGGGCGTTTCGATGCGCTTGAAGCCGGGCGGCATTCGCGAACTGCACTGGCACGCGATTGCGGCAGAGTGGGCGTTTGTGGTGAAGGGCAAAGTTCTGACCACGGTGATTTCGCCGACAGGACAGGCGGCCACCGACACGTTTGAGGAAGGCGATCTGTGGTATTTCCCGCGCGGCCACGGGCACGCGTTGCAGAACATCGGCAACGACGAGGCGCATTTCGTGCTCGGATTCGACGACGGTCACTTTTCGGAGTTTGGCACATTCAGCATCACGGATTGGGTGGCGCGCACTCCGGCGAACGTGGTGCAGCGAAACCTGAATCTTTCCGCCGATGTGGTGAAGGGCCTTCCGACAAAGGAACTGTACATTCTGCCCGGGAAAATTCCGCAGAATATTCCGGAACCTTACCTGGACGCCGATTTGGAGACTTCGCAGTCGGCGCACAAATTCCGGTTGAGCAAGATGCCCGCGGCGACGTTTCCTGGAGGCTGGGAACGGATTGTCACGGTGCATGAATTTCCGATCAACACGACGCTCACCTCGGTGCTACAGCACCTGAATCCGGGAGCCATCCGCGAGATGCACTGGCATCCGAACGCGGATGAGTGGCAGTACATTTTGAAGGGGCAGACGCGCGTGACCATTTTCGGGGCGCACGGGCGCGTGAAGACGGAAGAATTCAAGCAAGGGCAGATCTGCTTCATCGAGCGCGGATTTGGCCATTGCGTGGAGCAGATTGGAAGTGAGCCGGCGGAATTTTTCGCGCTGTTCAACAGTCCAATCTTTGAGGAAATTTCGATTTCGAAGTGGACATCCGGGAACCCAGCGTCGCTTCTGGCGGACAACTTCCAGATTCCGCGGGATGTTGCCGAAAAGCTGCCAAACAAGCTGCTGGGGATTATCCGCTAGAGAGTATTGCATAAAGAGCGTCATGGGGCTCGCACCCGCGGGCCTCAGGGGTTAGCCGTTGAAATGCCCGGCGGATTCTGCACACGAAGAGAGATCCCTCGACTCGCTTCGCGATCGCACAAATCGCTCGCTTGGGGATGACGGCGCCAGACAAAAACAAAACCCCTATTGTTTTTTAAAGTGAGTTGTTCTCGCCTTGTAGTGAAGAATGTCTAGGTGTACTTCACCAACATCATGAAGCCAAAATCCATGTGCAGCGTCATGTGGCAGTGAAATAGAGACGGGCCGGGATTGTTGGCGACGAAGTCTACTTCGGCATCGCTGAAGCGGGGCACGTCAGCGATGTCCTTGAAGATACCGGAAGTGGGCTTGCCATTGAAATTGGTGAGCTCGAAGCTGTGCCGGTGCAGATGCAGCGGATGGCTATCGCCGTTCTTATTGTGAAAAACCAGGCGATAGCGCTTGCCGGCCTTGACCAGCAGCGGATCGGTATCGGGCCAGGACTTTCCGTTGATGGTCCAGTGATTATAGGTGACACGATTGCCGGGAATTTTGTCGAAAGTCAATTCGACCCGCTCGTCGGGCTCAGGCGCCTTTTCCGAAGAACCGAAGACGGTGTAGTCGAAGGGAACGCGCGGCGGCACGGGAACCCACTGCGGCTCGCCAGATTGGCCCGCGTACTCCACGACGATGCCCATGCCCTTGGAGCGTTCTTCGTTGTTCGCGGAACCGAGAATCCAGACACCCGGCTGATTCATTTCCACGATGGCGTCAGCACGTTCGGCAACTCCGAGCTGAAGAACGGAAACTTCTTGAGGCGACGGGACCGGGTTGCCATCGAGAGCGATGACCTTGAATTTGTGGCCCGCCAGGGCGAGCTTGATGTCCTCGGTGGCGCTGGCGTTGAGCAACCGAAACAACACGCGCTGGCCCTGCTTGACGCGAATGGGTTCGCCGTGTCCGAGAGCTTTGTCGTTGATGGAGCAGTTGCTGTAGGCGACTTCCCAGCCGTTATTGGGTGGACCGAGATGTGCGAGCGAGGGGCCCCAGTGGCGCGCGGCGAGAAAAATCTCCTGATCGTAATTTCCGGGCTCGCTCTTCGGCTCGACGTAGAGGAAACCGTACTGGCCGGTGTACATGCCGCGGTCGAGGTGCTCTCCCGCGAACGCGTGCGTGTGGTACCAGCGAGTTCCCGCGGGCCGCGGAACGAAACTGTACTTGCGATGACCATGCGCGGGAATCATGGGTGTGCCTTCTTCCATGGTGCCATCGACATCGGAGGGGATGAACTGGCCATGCCAGTGGACGAGCTCATCGACATCAGTATCGTTGTGAACATCGACCGTGACGCGTTTGCCCTCGCGCATTCGCAGGATGGGACCGGGAGCCGTGCCGTTGTAACCGATGGTTTCGATGACCGTGCCGGGAGCGATCTCAACCTTGACCGGGGAAATGCGCAGAGAAAAGTCAGATTTGTCGTGCTCAGCGCGACCGCTAGCACGCGCCCACGGCGGCACGGATAGAGCTAAATCTGCGGCGGCAAGGCTCGAAAGAGCCAGAAAATCCCTGCGCTTCACGGCGCCCTCCTTGAGAGCTGTGAGTATAACGCCTTAACGAGGTCAGGGTTGTAAAGTGTTGTAAAAGGCCACGCCTGCGGCGAGCGCTAAGAAGTTTTACTGCTTCGGCGCGGTGGACGATGCCACGGAAGTGGATTTCGTCGGCGAATCGACATCATCGAGAAGATGTTCGGCGTGCGACTCGACGATCAACAGTGGGCGGTGATCCTGCAGGAGAGGATTATTGTCCTGATAGAGCGTCGCGTAGATGGTGGGCGTATCCCAGGTGTACAGCTGATTGTCCCACTTCGTCCCGGACGCGTTGTGCGAAGACAAGGTGGTCTTTTTCGGAAGCGCGCCGAATTTCTTGCTTACGGCATCGGAGGAGGCTTCGAAGGTCTCGCTGACAAGCATGGTGAGCTTGACGAGTTTTCCGGCGTCGAGCACGTAGTTTGCGGCAGTGGCAGTGGAAACCTCGGCACGCTGGCCGCGGTCGAGCGCGGCAATCAATTCGACGCAGCGATGGCGTTCGGAGCGCTGACGGCAGACGTTCGCTTCCTGCTGAGCCTCGGGTTCGATCCGCAGAAAATCGGCGACAGTTTCGCCGATGAGGTGGCCCTGGAAGTCCGTTTCGGAGACGGTGGTCTGAGCGCTGAGTGCGCTGGGAAGCCAGACGAAGAGAACCAGAATCAGCAGGGACGATTTCATGTGAGTAACAAGCCTCCGCGAAACAAAAGTTTCGCGCTGGTCTGCGCTTGCGAGCAATGTACTGGGTGTACCAAGCGCATGGTACCACAAGGGTACAGTCCCGTATGTGACTGTTTTCAGAAGAGATAATGCCGCTTATGCGGCGAATGAGATGGCATCGGTGAGCGCTCAAAGCGCAGTGCAGATCAAGAGACGTCTGCCGACTCAGCCGGTGGCGACCTGAGCAAGAAGCGAGCCGAGCTTGGCTGGATCGCTGATCGGCGGGAAGCAGGTAGTTTCGACGCAGACAAAAGCTTGGGGCACGGATGCGTCCATGTGCGGCAGCGTTTCGCGGAGAGCAGCGGGGAGATGCCCGGCTTGCAGTTGCTCGGGTGTGGCACGAAGGATAACTTTGCCGAAGCGATAAATCTCAGTAGCGGATTTTTCGAGTGCAGCGGCCTGTGAATCGTTTGCGGCGCCGGTAATGACCACCTGCAGCGGATGACGTGCGTGAAGCAAAGCGGCGAGGCCATAGGTCGCGGCGAAGAGGCCGTACTTGGGCGCGAGCGCGGCAAAGGCTTCGAGCGTTTTTTCCGCCCAGTCGCGATACAACTGTTGGCCGGTAAGAGCGTAAAGGCGATCAAGGACGATGGACGCGACGGAATTGCCGGCAGGCGTGGGCGAATCCTGCAGCGGCTTGCGGCGCACATCCAAGCCGCCCATGGCCGGAGCGTCCTTCGCGCGATCGAAGAAGCCGCCTCCTTCGGGATCGCCAAAACGTTCGACAGCGATGCGCATGGCGGATTCGGCGATCTGGAAATAGCGCGGCTCGAGGGTGGCTTCCCAAGCGTCAAGAAGCGCGGCGATGGCGAGGACTTGGTCGTCGAGCGAGCCATCGAGCGACGGGCCACCGATGCGGTGAAGAAAACCCTTCTTGGGATCCCAGGCTTCCGCGAGCAAGCGATCGAGCGACTTTAGCGCAAAGGCGCGGCAATCCTGGCGATCCAGAACGCGCGCAGCTTCGAGATAGGCAGATATGAACATGGCGTTCCAGCCAACGTACAGCGTTTCGTCGATGGTGGGAGTAGGCTGACGCTTGCGGCGCGCGGCGAGAAGTTTCGATTTGGCGCTGGTAAGCAGAGAAGCCGCCTCGGCTTCACTGATTTTTAATTCACGAGAGATGCTTTCGATAGATTGCGCGATCCACAGGACATTTTTCTCGGGATTGTGGTGCATTTCACCGCGTGCCTCTATGTCGTAATAAAGCTCGGCGATGCGCGCTTCCTGTTCGCTGAGCACGGCGCGAACTTCGGCACGCGTCCAGGTGAAATAATCGCCGTCATCGTCGAGAGTCTGGTCGGCATCCTGACTGGAATAAAATCCGCCACGGCCTTGATCGGAAAGAACATCATTCATCCAGGCGATGGTTCCCTCGGCAACCTGCCGATACTGCGCCAGGCGAAGAGCCTGGTATCCGTGCAGATAATTTTTCAGCAGCTCGGAATTGTCGTAGGACATTTTTTCGAAGTGCGGCACGCACCAGCGCTCGTCTACGGAATAGCGATGGAATCCGCCGCCGATCTGGTCGCGGAATCCGCCTGCAGCCATACCGGTGAGTGTTTTTTCGGCAATGCGCCGCAAGGATTCACCATCAGACCATTGTTGGCGCTCCAGCAGCAGATCGATTACCGGGGAGTGCGGAAATTTGGGCGCGTGGCCGAAGCCGCCATGGGTGCCGTCGAATTGCTTTGCGGCCGACTCGATGATGGATTCCACAATGGCGCCGTCGAAATCGCCCCGCGCGCCCTGAAAAAGTTCAGCTTTCGCGACGGCTTGTTCGAGAGCGTTCGCGGAATTATCGACTTCGGGGCGGCGCGTTTTGAATGCATCGGCAACGGAGAGCAGGACGCGACGGAAGCCGGGGCGGCCCATGGTGTCGTCCGGCGGGAAATAGGTGCCACCGTAGAAGGGTTTTCCGTCCGGCGTAAGAAAGCCGGTGAGCGGCCAGCCGCCTTGCCCGGAAATGGCGCTGATAGCGGATTGATAGCGTGAATCTACGTCGGGGCGTTCGTCGCGATCGACCTTTACGGGAATGAAGTGCTCGTTGATGATCGCTGCGATTTCGGGATTTTCGTAACTCTCGCGGTCGATGACATGGCACCAGTGGCACCAGACCGCGCCAATATCGAGAAGCACAGGCTTGCTTTCGGCGCGCGCTTTGTTGAAGGCTTCCTCGCCCCATTCGTACCAGTCGATGGGCTGGTGCGCGGCGGAGCGCAGATAAGGGCTGGCGGAATCCTTCAGGCGATTGGAGGCGGATTGAGTCACGAAATCCTCGTGTGAACTTTATTGAATCGGGTTCTGATAGTCGGCATCGCGCGGATCGATGGGCTTGCGTCCGGCGAACCCTTCGTCCTGGCGGTGGTAGAACCGGATGCGATCTTCTCCCAGGCGCCAGCAGAGATAAACGTCTTCGTTGTTCAGGCGCGATGGAAAATCGAGCAGACCGACATCGAGATCCTTGACGATGCAGCCGGTGGCGTGGATGCGCTCGAGGGCAGCGCGAAGCGATTCTTCCTGGCGATTGCGCTCGAGGCGCACACGCGCGGTTTGCTCGTAATTGACGAGCAGGCCGCCGGAGCGCTGGATTTTTTCGGCGACGGCGCTAAGCTGCTCGTCGAGTTCGCCGAGCTTGCGGCGAAGCTCCATCGCTTCGATCAGCACGGGCTCAAGCTGCGAGCGGAGGCGTTCGGCCTCAGTCAGAGAAAAGATTTTGGATTCGTCATCGCCCATGCGATCGCTCCGAGTCCGCGACGGCGGATTTCCTTCCGATATTACCTGCAGGAATGATTAGAGGCCAGCGGCGAGTGAGCGCAGGCTAAGAACACATCAGCTCGTGCTGTCGTATGGCCCGGAAAACAACGACGGAGAAAATGTAACGTGCCGCATCTGGCGCGAAACAAAGAGAGATCCCTTCGACTACGCATCGCAACCCTGATCGGTTTGCGAAAAGCGCTCCGCTCGGGATGGCATGCGCGAGAGCGCGGCGTTTAATCAGCCGCCGATGTAGACCATGGTGCGGGAAGGCGGAACGAAGTCGGGATCGTTGATGCGATGGCCTTTCTCTTTCTGGGCCACGATGGCGATGATCGCGTCGCCGATTTCGCGGTCGGTCGCGCCGCCGCGCAGAAGATAGCTGAGATCGTGGTCGGTCTTGCTGAAAAGGCAGGTGCGCAATTTCCCGTCGGCAGTGAGGCGCAGGCGCGAGCAATGTCCGCAGAAAGGCTGCGACACGGGAGCAATCAAGCCAATTTCGCCGTGGCCATCGGCAAAGCGGAATTTGCGGGCGGTTTCGCTGCGGTCGTGCATAACCGGAATCAAAGGCCAGCGCGCGTTGATGCGCTCGTGGATTTCGGCGGCGGTGACGACCATTTCGCGGCGCCAGGTGTGGTCGGCATCGAGCGGCATGAATTCGATGAAGCGCATGATGAGATCGCGATCACGAGCGAATTCGGCGAAGGCTTCCACTTCGTCATCATTGATGCCTCGCACCAGCACGGCGTTGACTTTCACGGGACGCAGCGGCGAATTCTGGGTGGCATCGATTCCGGCAATCACGTCGTCGAAGGTCTTGGTGCGGGTGATCCGCTCGAAACGGCCGCGATCGAGAGAATCGAGGCTGATGTTGATGCGGTTCAATCCAGCTTCGACCAATTTGTTGCAACGCTCGGCCAGCAGGTAGCCATTGGTAGTCATGGAAAGATCTTGCACGCCAAGCGCTTTGAGCCGGGAAATGAAATCTTCGACACCGGGACGCACCAGAGGTTCTCCACCGGTGACACGAACTTTGCGAATACCCATGGCAACCAGGATGCGGACCAGTCGCTCGTATTCGTCCCATTCGAGGAGGTGGCTGGCGGGCATGTGCTTTTCGGGATCGGCCGAACGGCAATAGACGCAGCGGAAATTGCAGCGATCGGTAACCGACACGCGGAGGTCAGTGATCTGTCGGCCGAATTTGTCGCTGAGAGGCATACAAAAGATCCGACTCCACGCTTTCGACTCAGGACTCGCCCTAAAAGCAAAAAACCCAAATTCCTGTTTTGGAACTTGGGCGAAAATCAGCACACGTGACACCGCGTGGCTGACATTCCCCTTTCCAAAAAAGGGAGGAACAGGCGTTTCCACCTGGACCCTCGGCCCAATGCTCCGGGCGTCGCCCCGCGAACCGTGAGATGTCTCCCTGGCAGGTTCGCGCGGTCGGAGAATTCAACGCAATCTTACGCCTCCAGGGCGTACAGCACAAATTTTTCAGTACTCGGGAAGGCCGGTTTTCGGTTCCAGGAAGCATACATGCTAGAATGAGTTGTGAAGGCTATGTGGATAGCGCAGTTAGGGGCATGTGGAACAGGGAAAAAGTTAGGACAGCGGTGGGAAAGTAATTAGCGCTATGTTCCCTTCGGGCTGCACTAGCCATAAGTAATAAAAGAAGATACCAGTGGCAGAGTTCGGCATCTAACGTGTGATAGAGAGGCAATGGCGATGCAGAAGGGTGCGAGCGTCGGCGTTGAGTTGGCCGGGCGGGAAGATCCCTCTCAGGGGATGGTCTCGGGCGCGAGCGAAATTCTGCGAATAGAAGGTCTTCGGAAGTTTTTTCGGTCGGGTGAGCAAGAAATCGCGCCGCTGGATGGAATCGATCTCTCTGTAAAGCGCGGTGAAATGATTGCAGTGATCGGGCCTTCGGGAACGGGCAAAAGCACTTTGCTGCATTTGCTGGCTGCGCTGGACACTCCAACAAGCGGTGACGTATACTTCGCCGGAGATTCGCTCAAGTCATTGGGAGAGGCGGAGCTGGCAGAATATCGCAACCATTCTGTGGCTTTTGTGTGGCAGCGTCATCATCTGCTGCCAGATTTTACGGCTGCCGAAAACGTTGCGATGCCCCGTCTGATCCGTGGCGAGGCGCCGGGCGAGGCACTCCGCGCGGCGAAGAGCTGGCTGGGCGAAGTGGGACTTGCGGATCACGCGAACAAATACGCTGGGGTGCTTTCCGGTGGCGAACAACAGCGTGTGGCGATTGCACGGGCTCTGGTAAATCATCCTTCCTTACTTCTTGCCGACGAACCGACCGGAGATCTGGATGAGCGCAGCGCGGAGAGCGTTTTCGCTTTGGTGCAGCGTCTGCATAAGAATTATCATCTAACGTCTATAGTCGCGACACACAATTTGTCATTGGCCCGGCGCACAGACCGCGTTTTGAAACTGGAGAACGGGAAACTGTCGTCAGCCGAAGAAGCATTCGCGGGCACTGCGGGATTCGCAGAGCGAACAGCGACTGCTGGGGCGAAGACCCCTGAGGAGCGTGGGTGAACCGTGTTTGAACGCTACACAGAAAAGGCCCGGCGCGTGATCTTTTTCGCGAGATACGAGGCCAGTCAGTATGGAAGCCCGTATATCGAGACGGAGCACTTGCTGCTCGGCCTGCTGCGAGAAGACAAAGCGTTGGCCAACCGGTTTCTGCGCACGCACGGATCGATTGAATCGATCAGAAAAGAGATTGAGTCGCGGATCACCGTTCGCGAGAGAATTTCCACGTCGGTGGAAGTCCCGCTGAGCCAGGAATGCAAGCGCATCCTGAATTACGCGGCCGAGGAAGCGGAACGGCTCGGCCACAAGCATGTTGGAACCGAACACCTGCTCCTGGGCGTGTTGCGTGAAGAAAAGTCCTTTGGTGCCGAAATCCTGCTGGAACGGGGATTGCGGCTTTCCACCGTGCGCGAGGAACTTTCTCGTAGCGCGGGAGAGAAGGTGCCTGTGAACCGGCCAAAAGAAGCGTCATTGCTTGCAGAATTCAGCCGCGATCTTACGCAGGCGGCGATGGAGGGGCAACTCGACCCGCTGGTGGGACGAGACCGCGAACTCGAGCGGGCCATCCAGATTCTTTGCCGCCGGACGAAAAACAACCCAGTGCTGATCGGCGTGCCCGGAGTGGGCAAAACCGCCATCGTCGAAGGACTGGCGCAACGCATTTCCGACGGCGACGTGCCGCCATTTCTCGCCGACAAGAGGATTCTCTCGCTCGATCTGTCCCTGATTGTGGCCGGAACCAAGTATCGCGGGCAGTTCGAAGAGCGGCTCAAGACCATCATGAAGGAACTGATGGAGAGCCAGAACGCCATCGTTTTCATCGACGAGTTGCACACACTCGTAGGCGCGGGCTCGGCGGAAGGCTCGCTCGATGCTGCGAACATCTTGAAGCCGGCGCTGAGCCGCGGTGAGATTCAGTGCATCGGCGCGACGACTCCCGGCGAATATCGCAAGTCGGTGGAGAAAGACCGTTCGCTTGAGCGACGTTTTCAGGCCATCAAAGTGGGCGCGCCAAACGAGGACGAAGCGATCCGCGTGCTGCAAGGCGTGCGCGACCGCTACGAAAAGTTCCACGCGGTGAGCTACACCGAAGATGCCATCCGGTACGCGGTGTACCTCTCAAACCGCTATATTCCAGACCGTTTTCTCCCAGACAAGGCCATCGATCTTCTGGACGAAGCTGGCGCGCGTGTGAAGCTGCGCCAGGCCATGCTGCCGGACGAGGTTTCCGAAGTGCAGAAGCGCGTGAAATTCATCACGCATCGCATGGAAACCGCGATCGCCAATCATGAGTTCGAGAAGGCCCGCTTTTATTCCGAGGAAGAGCGCAAGGAAAAAGAGCATCTGCGGATGCTGCGGGAAAAGCTGAAGCTCGACGATTCCTCGACGGGCATCGTCACGCGCGAAGACATCGAAGAAGTGGTGGCGCGTTGGACGGGCATCGCGGTTACTTCGATCAAGGAAGACGAACAGCAAAAACTGCTGCGCATCGAAGAGGAGCTGCACCGGCGCATCATCAGCCAGGACAAGTCGATCACCGCATTGGCACGCGCCATTCGTCGCAGCCGTGCGGGGTTGAAGGCTCCGGGACGTCCGGTGGGCTGCTTCCTGTTCCTCGGCCCCACAGGCGTCGGCAAGACGGAAGTTGCTCGCCGGCTTGCAGAATTCCTGTTCGGCAGCGAGAAGTCGTTGATCCGGTTCGACATGTCGGAATACATGGAGAAGCACTCCGTATCGAAACTGATCGGCGCGCCTCCAGGATACGTGGGCTACGAAGAAGGCGGCCAGCTAACTGAACGAGTGCGCCGGACCCCCTACTCAGTAATTTTGTTAGATGAAATTGAGAAAGCGCACCCGGATATCTATAATATCCTGCTCCAGGTTTTCGAGGACGGGCAGTTGACGGACGGGCTGGGAAATACCGTCGACTTCCGGAATACGATCATTATCCTGACTTCCAACATCGGCGCGCGGCAGCTGCAGAAGCAGACGGGACTGGGATTCCAGTCGTCTGATGATCTGGCGTCGGCCAAGAGCCAGGACGAAATGGTGATGGGTGAGGTGAAGCGGGTGTTCAATCCCGAATTCCTCAACCGTCTCGACGAAGTGATTTTGTTCAATTCGCTCACGGATAATGACCTGCTGCTGATCATTGATCTGCTCGTGGGCCAGATCAACGAGACATTGGTGCACCGCCAGGTGCAGATTGCAGTTACGCCTGAGGCGCGCCAGTGGATCCTCGAAAAAACCTGCAGCGATCGTAACTATGGCGCGCGGCCGCTCCGGCGCGCGTTGCAAAAGTACGTCGAAGACCCACTGTCGGAAGCTCTCATACAGGGTGGTTTGCAGAAGCCCGCAACGCTGGAAGTATTTTTGTCCGGCGACGGCTTGGCGTTCCGCCCCCTTGTGGAAGCAACCCCGGTGGCCCACTAAGAATCCTACACGCGCGAGCCGGGTAGGAGCGATCCGGCGGGGGAGCAAAACATCTTGGGCTGGGGACTGCGGCCTTGAAAGCCATGGCCGCGAGCGGGAAAATATTCCTGTGCGTACTGAGAGTCCTCGCCGTTGTGTCGCTGTTTTCCTTTTTAGGCGAACCTTCGCTGTGGTCGCAGCAGCAAGCGCCTGCCAATCCGCTTACCATCACACGAATTGAGATTATCGGTAACCGGCGTATTCAGAGGGACACGCTGCTGGCGCGAATTTTCTCGCGCCCCGGCGATCCGTACAGCGAAGAGGCGGTCCGCCGCGATTTCCAAGCTTTGTGGAACACGCAATTCTTCGAGGATATCCGGCTGGAAGTGGAAAACGATCCGAATAATCCCAACGGCAGAATCGTGGTTTTCTACGTCACCGAGCGGCCAATCATCCGGCGCATCGAGTACAAGGGCAACAAATCAGTCTCCGAGTCGGACATTCTGGACGCATTCAAGGATAAGAAGGTTGGGCTTTCGGTGGAGAGCCAGTTCGATCCCACCAAAATTACGCGGGCTGAAGTCGTGATCAAAAGTTTGCTGGCCGCGCACGGGCACCAATTCGCGACGGTGAAACCAACCTATGAACGGATCGCCGCGACCAACGCGGTGAAGCTGGTTTTCAACATCGATGAAGGGCCAAAGGTCAAGGTAGGAAACATCACCATTGTAGGCAATCATGCCTTTTCTGCGCGGCGCATCATTCGCACCATGCGCAACGACCGGCCCTACTCAATTCCGCTCTATTTCACCTACATTCCCGTCCTGAGCAAGACGTTCGACCGTCCGAAGCTGGACGAGGACATGGAAATCGGCATCCGCGGGCTTTATCAGGACAACGGCTATTTCAAGGTGAACGTCAACGTGCAGGATTTGAAGACCGTGGATTTAAATCACGGCGGGGTGCCGCTACCGATTCCGGGAATCGGAAGAAAAAAGGGCAAGGCGACAAACATCACCATCCGGATCGACGAGGGCGAGCAATACCGTATGGGCAAGGTGAGCTTCCGCAGTGCCGACCCGGATCAGGGCCTGGTGTTCAAGCCGGAATACCTGGCGCAAGTGTTCCCGCTCAAGCCCGGCGATCTTTTTTCGGCCGGGAAAATACGCAAGGCGCTGGACAACTATAAAAATCTTTACGGCGAATATGGGTATATCGACTTCGTGGCTGAGCCGGAAACCGAAGCGGACGACACCAAGAAAATCATCGATATCAACATGGTATTCGATCAGCAGAAGCAGTTCTTCGTGCGCCGCATCGAGTTTTCCGGAAATACGACCACTCGCGATAAAGTGATCCGCCGCGAACTGCTGCTGGACGAAGGACAGGTGTATAACAACCGGCTGTGGGAATTGAGCATCCTGCGCTTGAACCAGCTTGGATATTTCGAGACCATCAAGCCCGAAAACGCGGAGTTAAAACGCAACGTGAAGGCCGGCACGGTAGACATCAACCTGAAAGTGAAAGAAAAGGGCAAGCAGTCGATCAGCTTCTCAGGCGGAGTGAGCGGAATTGCCGGGAGTTTCGTGGGGCTTTCGTATCAGACGAATAACTTTCTTGGGCTCGGCGAGACGCTGACCTTCTCGGTGCAATTTGGGGACATCCAGCGAAATATCATGTTCGGGTTCACGGAGCCGTATCTGTTCGACCGGCCGCTATCGACTGGCTTTACGATTTTTGCGAACCGATTCGATTACAATACGGCGCGCCAGGAAGGGCTCTTGCTGGGGCAGCAGGTGGCCATCAATCCTGCGTTGCAGGAAAACTACAATACAGACTCGAAGGGTTTTACGATTTTCGCGAGCTATCCTCTGCGCAAACTTTCCTTCACGCGGCTGGGACTTACCTACGGTTGGAGCACGACGAACATTACACCGTTCAGCCAATCGGCCACGCTGCTGTTCGAGCAGACAAAGTTCACGAGCCTCGCGGGGCCTTCCGCTCTGAATGGTATTCGCTCAAGCAAAATCACACCGACCGTTACATATAACACGGTCGATAGCCCGGTAGCTCCAACGCACGGAAAAAGCCTTTATTACGGATTCAGCCTGGAAGGCGGGCCGCTGCAGGGCAACGTGAACACCATCAGCAACACGTTCTCCGTGAGCTATTACCGGCCGCACTATCACCGCCGGAACGTGATCGCCACGAAATTCCAAGCGGCGATGATCACGGGATACGGTGGCAAGGACGTGCCGCCCTACAGCCGGTTCTACCTGGGCGGCGAACAGGATGTCCGTGGATACGATTTCTACACGATCTCGCCATTTGTGGTCATACCGTATTCGACTGTAACGAATATCTCGTTTTTGAATCCGCGCCTGCTGAATCAGCAAGGCCAGCCCACATTGCAGACGATTCCGGTGAACGTGCTGGAATACATTCCGACGCGACCGGGCGGTGACTTGCAAGGCGTGTGGAACCTGGAATACCGCATACCGATCGTGTCGCGCGTGACGTTCGATCTTTTCAATGACGCCGCTATAAACGGCGTGCTGCGCCCATCGCAACTGGGCCTCGATCCGACCGCCGTGGCCACGCTGCAGCAGCAATTCCCGAACCCGGATTTTCCGAATTTGAAACCGTCGAGCAACTTGCCCATACTGGGTGGCACGAATTTCCGGCCGCACACATCCGCGGGAGCTGAAATCGTAGTTTTTCTGCCGATCGTGAACGCGCCATTCCGTTTCTATTACGCATACAATTACCTGCGGCTTACCAGAACGCTGACGCCGCCTCCGGGAGCATGGTATTTCACTCCCGAAGTGGAGAACTCACTGAAGCAGCTGGGCGTCTACAACACGCAGGTGGTACCGTCGCTGCAAACCTTCCTGGAGCAGTTGCAATCGTCGCAGACGATCCCGCCGACGCTGCTTGAGCCGAAGAGCACGTTCCGCTTTACAGTGAGTAGGACTTTCTGATTGCATAGCTAGCGCGAAAAATGCCGCAGGCGGGCCCTTGTCCGGCGGCGCCAGCGGTGGTGAAGAAACGAGGAGAAATGGCCGGAAGAAGCGGAACAATAATGTGGAGGATGTTGGCGGTGCTGCTGGTCGCCGGCATGGCTGCGGCGTGTGGGGGTAACTCCACAGCGGTGGGAGTAATTGTAACTGCCCCGGGAGTAACAACCGGGGCGACCGCTACCGTGATCGCTAACGGAACGCTGCAATTCTCCGCGACCGTAACGGGCGCTTCCGCCACCACAGTGTATTGGCGCATCTGCAAACCCGCTGCCACGCCGACAACACAGCCTACCAACTGCACGACTATTCCAGGTGTAACCCCGACGGGGACGACCTCGTTGACCGGATACGGGACGATTACGCAAACGGGACTCTACACCGCGCCTCCAGCGCCTCCAGATCCAAACACCTTCGTAGTCATGGCTATCAGTACCGTCAGCCCGGATGTCAACGACACGACGGGGACGGTCAACACGGAGTTTGGAATTATCAACATGCAGATTGATACCGGCGTGCGCGTGCAGGTCTTTCCGACAAGCGCGACAATCGGCGCCGGGCAAAACATTACGTTCACGGCGAACGTCACCGGGACAGCGGTTCAAACTGTGAACTGGTCGGTGAACGGGGTCGCCGGCGGACAAGCACAGACCGGATTTATCACCAGCAGTGGCGTATACACTGCGCCCGCCAGCGGAACATCCGCCGCGACAATCACGGCTACTGCCACGGCGGACACAAGCAAATCGGGAAGCGCGAACGTGACTATCTCGACGACCGCGGATCCCACGTTAACTAAACTCGATCCCAACTTCACCGGGCAGGGGGCCGTGCAGCAGGATGTTTACCTGACCGGATCGAATTTCTTTTCAAACGATAGGGTATTTGTGGCTCCGCCCGGCGGAACAGCGGCGCCGGTGCCGACGACGTTCATCAATACGGGGCTGCTGCGAGCTACGATTCCGGCAAATCTGTTGAATGCAGCGGGATCGGACGAGGTTTCGGTGGTGCGCCAGAATGGAAGCCCGAACGTGCCGGGTCCTTTGGTGTTGACGGTGAATCCGGCGCGGCCGGCGATCGTGGCTTCATCGCCGGATAGCATCGAGCAGAATCCGGCGAGCGCCGCGACAATCACTTTGACGGGCGGATATTTTTCGTCGGCAACCACGGCGCTCTTCAACGGGAGTTCCGCGGGAATCACGCCGTCGGTTCAGAGCAGCCGGCAGTTTTCGATCGGTGTCCCGGCGGGCGGTCTGGCCACGCCCGGGCTGTATCCGGTGGTGTTGCAAAATTCGGGCATCGCTTCGCCGGGAGCATCGGAGTCGGCTGTGAACGTCGCAGTGACGCCGGCTGCGGCGAGTATTGGTGGGGCGCCTGTCGGAAACCTCACCGTCGGTGCGAGTCCCTCAGCCGTAGCAATTGATTACGCGACGGGAATCGCGGTAGTTGCAAACACCGGATCGAACAACGTGTCGCTTATCAATTTGCGGACCAGCCCAGCATCGGTGATCGGCACGGTAAGTGTAGGAAAAAGTCCAACCGGAGTGGCTATTGATGATTTGCTAGCGACTCGCGTTGCGCTGGTGGTGAATAGCGGAGATCAAACAGTTTCGACGATCAACTTGACCACAGACGCGGTGATTTCAACGCTATCTGTGGCTATCGGTCCTACCGCAGGCTCGCCTGCCGGAATCGCACCGGTACCGTATTCCGTCGGTATCAATCCGCTCACACATCGTGCTGTTGTTGCATATGAGTCGTTCAATGAAGCCACCGTTTTGGATTTCTCGACGGGTACGCCGGTCATAGTTCAACAGATTGGCGGCGACCTCACGGCTCCGCTGGGAACTGGCACGACGCCCAATGTGGCGGTGGATGAACGGCTGAATTGGGCTGTTGTCGCGCCCGGAGGTGGTGGAGCACAAACCACCACGATTGTTGATTTGGGACACGCGGCAATCAATGGAGATGTGGCGCGCACGCCTGCGGTGGTGGCCAGCCTGGGACTAGCAACCACCGGCGTTGGCATTAATGGTGAAACGCACCAGGTGCTTTTCACCAACCCCAATTCAGGAAGCTTGACTTCGTTCAGCCTGCTTAACGACGCGGTGAACTCGATCACATTCATGAACGGCGGCGTGGCAGTGAATCAACTGGGATACAGCGCAGCCGCGGCGACTCCTTTGGAGAATGTTGGAATCGCGGTGAACGCGCTGAGTGCAACGGCCGCGATTGTCGACCTGGAGAATGGAAATGTGTTGCAAACGGTGAATGGCCTGGGAACAAATCCCCAGGCCGTGGCCGTAGATCCCGCGACGAACCTGGCGGTAGTGGTGAACCAGGGCAGCAATAACATTTCGATTGTGTCGCTCGGCAATGCGCTCAATCCGCTGCAAATTGTGCAGTCCAGCCCGTCGACGATGTTTGCGAGCACATCGCCCTTGACACTTATGCTGACCGGTTCGTTCAGCTCAACGTCAGTAGTGCGCGTGGATCAAATTCCGCTGGCGACAACGCCCGTAGCAACCACATGTGTGGCAGCGGCGTGTCGCGAGTTGACGGCGACGGTTCCGGCCAGTTTGCTAGGTAGCGCGCGAAACTTCGCGGTGGATGTAGTGACCGGAACAGCCGTCTCGAATGTGGCACCGCTGACGGTGGTGCAGTCGATTGTGGTGGGAAACTCGCCAGTGGGCGTGGCTGTAGACACCGAGCGCGATCTGGCGGTGGTGACGAATTCGGGAAGCGGAAGCGTGTCACTTGTGGCATTGAGCGCGACGACCCCGGTGGGCGTGAGCCAAACAGCAGCAGGTGCGGTTGGAATCGTTGGTTCGCCGCTCAGCGTAGGATCGAATCCGTTGGGTGTTGCGGTGATTCCGCGGCTCGGATTGGCACTGGTTGCCAACAACGGCAGCAATAACGCTTCACTCATCGACGAGACGCAGACGTTTGTTCCGCAAAGTGTTTCACCTTGCGGGAGCACATCCGGTTCGTGCACGGGGCCAACGGCTGTGGCCATTAACCAGGACACGGCACAGGCCGTGGTGACGAACGCTGGCATTCTAAACGATACGGCGGCGCCCTCGAGCATCAGCTTCGGAACGCTGACTGCGGCGAGTTCCGGCGCGACGCCGACGCTGAGTTCGTCCAGCACGGACGGCAATGTGGACCAGAACCCAGTCTCGGTGGCGGTGGATCCGGCGCCGATTCCTGTGAATCCCGGTGTGAGTTACGTGGCAGTGGGAACCGCTTCGCAAGCGAGTAGCGTGGAAGTCATTGATGCGTCCACGTTGCTGCCGCAACGGATTTCAGGATTCGAAAATCCCACGGGGATGCTGTTCGATTCGTTGAATCAGCAATTCATCGCGGCGAACAGCCTGAACAACAATCTGGTCATCATCGACCCGATTACCTTGGTGCAGACGCCAGTGAGCGTGGGCATCAATCCAACCGCTCTCGATTACGATATACAGACCAGCACACTGGTGACGTCGAACCTGTCGAGCCACACGCTTTCCATCCTCGATTATGTTTGTGCGCCGTCCAGCGGCAATCTGGCTTGCTCGAGCCCGAGAGTGCGAGCGGTGCTCGGGTTGGGAGGATCGCAGCAATTCTCTGTAGCGATCGATCCGAATTTAAACATCGCGGTGGTAGCGGATCAGGCGAACAATCGGGTATTGCTCGTGCCCCTGCCGCATTGATTTTGAGTAAACGCGCCCGATTGGGGGCCAACTTATTAAACTGGCGCGGCATCCGAATGCCTTAGAAACGGCCAATCTGATGGGGAATCTCATTGACCGTGTTGTTTGCGAGAAGATATAATCCACGATTCCATTGCGAGAAATCCGAAGCGAGGAGCAAGAATGAAGAAGCAATTGGCAGTTTCCGCCTTGGCGGCGCTATTAAGTGTGTCCGCCGTATGGGCGCAATCGGGCGCGGCGGGAGCCCCGATGAAGGTCGGAGTCATCAACGTACAGATCGCGATTACCAGCACGGCTGAAGGCAAGCAGGCAGCAGCCGAATTGCAGTCGAAGTTCGCGCCGCGCCAGACGGATTTGGACAACATGCGCAAGCAACTGGACGACTTGCAGACCCGGTTACGTACCGGCCAGACCACCCTGAGCGACGAAGAGAAGGCGCGGCTCGCCCGAGAAGGTGATGTGCTCACGCGCACTTATCAGCGCAAGCAGCAGGAAGCTCAGGAAGATTTCAACGACGAGCAGCAGGAGGTGGTCAACCGCATTGGCCGGAAGATGATGGGCATTCTGGATAAATATTCGAAGGATAACGGGTACGCGGTAATCTTCGACACTTCAGCTCAGCAGACGCCGGTGGTTTACGCGGCGAATCAGATCGACGTCACCCAGGACATTATCCGGCTCTACGATGCAGGGAACCCGGTGAAGGGTGGAGCGCCATCCGCTTCAGCGCCTCCGGCTACGCCGCGAACGACGCCAAGACCGTCGACCGCGCCCAAGCCGTAAGGGGTCATTCTCTGTAGCACCTGGATTTTAAAGGCCTCGCTCGTTTCAATCGAGCGGGGCCTTTTTGTTTTCGCCTGTATGCCGCAGACGTTGTCTGAGATAAGCGCTTCCACTATGATGAACCCGGCAACGAAGTGCCTGCAATTTTCTTACGCGAGAGCGAACTCAGGAGGATGGGAGATGGCAATTTCTGTGGGAAGCGCAGCGCCAGATTTTACTCTGAAGGACCAGGACCAAAAGGAAGTGAAGCTTTCCGATTTCAAGGGCAAGAAAAAGGTGGTGCTGGTTTTTTATCCGCTGGATTGGAGCCCGGTGTGCACGAACGAGCATGCCTGTTTCGTGAACGACATGAAGAAATTCGAGCAACTTGACGCGCAGGTACTGGGTGTAAGCGTCGATAGCGCCTGGTCCCACAAAGCGTTCGCCGAGAAGATGGGTATCGGTTATCCGCTGCTGGCGGATTTTCAACCGCGCGGCGCGGTGGGCGACAAATTCGGAGTTTATCTGGCGGACAAAGGCATCACCGGCCGGGCCATTGCCATTATCGACAAGCAGGGAAATGTGGCCTGGTTCAAGAACTACGATATTCCGACCGTGCCGGACATCAATGAAGTTTCCAGCGCGCTTTCGGCGGTGAAATAAGCTTTGAACTTTATGGACGGCCGGATGCCGCCGGCTCATGCGCAGCGGCGGCATCCGGAGCTTTCGCGAAGCCCCGAATGTAATCCACCACCTGCCAGCGCTGCGTCGGTGTAAGTTTGTCTTCGTAAGCCGGCATGGGGTTTCTTCCTACCGTGATTCGCCAAAAAAGCTCTCCATCGGTAGATTGGTGCATCGTCTTTGAGTCGGTTAAATTGCCCGGTTCCACGGAAAGCTGAGCCGCTTTCTGCCCTTTGCCATCTCCTTTTACGCCGTGACACTGCACGCAATGGTCGCTGTAAAGTTTTGCCCCGGCTTCCAGGTTTTCTTCCGTGGAAGGAACCGGATTCGGCATCTTTTTCGCGCGTCGCTCGGCAAGCCAATTATTGATTCCGAAGGAAAGTGCGATGCCTGCCAGTAGGAGAATCGCCGATAAGGCGACAAGGTGGAATGTCCGCTTTTTCGGTGGGTTTCCGCGGGTGGGCATCATTTGAGCCCGATGAGTTCAGGCCAGCAAGAATTTTCGCACAGGGCTTCAGGATTTCCCAGTTGCGATGGCGTAGAGCAACCAGAAATTCATGGCGAGAATGACGATGGTGGAGACCAGAGCAAGATAATTCGTAAGTGGCCGATTCGCGTGCGAACCCATCAGCCCCTTGCGGCTAGTGAGCACGAGCAGTGGAATCATCGCGAAAGGAAGGCAAAAGCTGAGCACGGCCTGGCTGAGCACGAGCGTCTTCAGAGGATCCAGGCCATAGGCGATGACGGCGATCGCAGGCAGCATAGTGATTAGCCGACGCAAGAAGATGCTGATGCGGAACTGCATGAACCCTTGCAGGATCACCTGGCCAGCCATGGTTCCGACCGTTGCGGACGAGAGTCCGGAGCAAAGCAGGGCCACAGCGAAAGCGGCACCGGCGAACTTGCCAAGAAGCGGAACCAAGGTGTCGTGCGCGGCTTCAATGGAGTAGACCTGAATCCCGCCCCCGAAAAACACCGCCGCGGCCATTACAACCATAGCCGAATTGATGAGCCACGCGCCGTTCATGGCTAGCAGCACGTCGAACAGTTCCATTTTGCGATGATGATGCTCCTCACGATCGTGCGCTTCGCGGCGCGGCAGGACGAGCGCGGAATGCAGGTAGATCACGTGGGGCATGACCGTGGCGCCCAACATTGAGACAGCCAGATAAATGGAACTGGAATGAATTTTGGGAAGCAACACATCCGTGAAAATCGGGCGCCAAGACGGATGCGTCAGAAACATTTCGATGGCGTAAGAGATGCCGATGATGCCGACGAAAAGCATAATTGTGCGCTCAAGCCACTGAAACCCGATCTGCTCGATGGCCAGAATGACCATGACACAAATTCCGGTGACGACCGCGGCCGGCAGCATCGGTATTCCGAATAACAAATAAAAACCAAGAGCGGCGCCCAGAAACTCGGCTAGATCCGTGGCCATGGCGGCCACTTCCGCGGCAAGCCAAAGAGTTATGGTGACGGCGCGAGAGAATTCGATGCGGCAGTTTTCGGGCAGAGTGCGGCCAGTGGCGATGCCGAGCTTCGCGGCGAGATATTGCACCAGAATAGCCATGGCGTTGGACCACAGCAACACCCAGAGTAGTTCGTATCCGAAACGGGCGCCTGCTTCGATGTTCGTCGCGAAATTTCCCGGGTCCATGTAGGCCACCGAGGCGACGAAGGCGGGTCCGAGATACCACCATTTTTCGCGGAGAACACGACCTGCTAAAACCTGATCGTTGGAGGCCGTGGTTGCCGATTCTGTTGTTGCGGATTGGAAAATGGAATCGGACACGAGTTAACTAGCCTAAACTTAGTATATAAACTACGCTTAATGAGATTTGGCGTCAATCGAGACGACGGGAGCAAGTTCCAGCAAGCAAATTACGACACGGATGCTCTGCTATAGTTGGAGCGGACTTCAGGGAGAAGACGAATGGCTGAGCCAGTCAATCCACAACAGCAGCAAGTGCAGATCAAGGCCGACGAAAAGGAACTGCTCGGCCAGTATTCCAATCTGGTAGTGGTGCACCACAACGCCGACGAATTCACGCTGAATTTCGTCTACCTGTTTCCGACAGTACCGCAGGGCAAGCTGGTAGCCAGCATGATTTTGAGTCCGGCGCACGCAAAGAGGCTGATGCGCGCGCTGCAAGAGAATGTGGCCCGGTATGAGGCGCAATTTGGACCGTTGCCGGAAGGGCCCGGACCGGGACCTGAGCCGAATGTAGGATTTATTCAGTAATTTCGGTGCGTAGATTCGCGGAATAGCTGCTACAAGCAGGCGGCTACATTGCCCAGGCGGAATTGCTTTTCGTCGCGGCCCTTCATGCGGTAGAGCGCCTTGTCGGCGGCGCTGAAGAGTTTTTCCATCGTGATTCCATCCTTCGGATAGAGGGAAACGCCGACGCTCACGGTCACGGCAGGAGATTGGCCATCACTGGCCAGGCGTTCGCAAATACGCATGGCGACGCGATTGGCTTCTTCTTCGCCGATCTCCGGCAGTATTACGGCGAATTCGTCGCCGCCGTAGCGAGCCGCGGTGTCGATGGTGCGGCTGTTGCTGCGCAGCGCGTTGCCGAGGCGCTTGATGGCGCGGCTTCCCGTGAGATGGCCGTACTTGTCGTTGATCTTCTTCAAATCGTCCAAATCGAAAAGCAAAAGAGCGAAACTGCGGCGCGTGCGGCGGGAACGTTCGATTTCGTTCTCGAGCACTTCGAGCAGCTTGCGATGGTTTGCCAGGCCGGTCAGCGAATCGGATGCAGCCATGTGGCTCACTTGCTCGAAGAGCTGTGCATTGTCGAGCAGCGTGCCGCCGAGAACCACCACGTAGCTTGAAACCATGAGAACGTGCGCCAAGATGAACGGGCCATCCAGCGCGCGCTGCGATTCGGCGATGGTGACGTGGCAGATCACGTTCAAGAGCGACGCGATGTAGAGAGCACGGTCGAGGGCGGCATTGGCCCGGGGCAGACGCCAGCGATAGCCGACCGCCGCCAGGACATAGATTGCCGCGGGCAGAAGATCCCATGGCCGCGGGATCACCGCGCCAGGGTGGATCTTCGGTGGGTTTGGAACCATGAAATAAAAGACGCTGGTGAGATAGGTCGCTACGCCCACGATCAGGGTGGCCCCAGCGATTTCCTTGCCCGGTTCACGAGACAAGGGCGAACGCCGTTCCACCAGCAGCGCCGCAAGCAAGAGGATACTGAGAAGGGTGCGGCCAGCGAGCCAACCAAGGGAAATCTGGTTCCCGCCGGGATTTGTAACCAGCATTCCGCGGAAGAACGTCATGCTGCTGCCAGCTTCGATCAGACCAGCCAGGATGAATCCGAAAGCCAGGATGAGCGACATGCGGTCGTGCATCCCGCGGAACCGAATCATGGCGTTTGCCGCAAAGGTGAAGGCGATCAGGCTGGCGGCCATCTGCAGGAAGGTGGCAAGAAGCGGGTCGGCCAGATAGGAGGAATTGCGCAGGTCCCAGATGAAAATCAGATAGGCCGATGCGGCGACCGCGCCAATCAGGAGCAGCCGGAAACGGTGCAAAAGACCCCAGAAATGTTTGGCCGAAAGCCCCATCCGCTGTCCCCCAGCAGACACTTACCCTTTATCAGAGGGGCAATTTTTGTGCCGAATAGTGGGAATTGGGACTTCCCTTAAGTCATTTCTATATTTATGTTTACGAAAAACCGGGCAGGAAACACATATAAAAGGCACCTAATCTTGATGATGGCTGGGTGAAAAAGTAACCACTAAGGTGGCCGACTTCCTACTACAAAACTAACTTTTAGGTACGGGCGGCGGGAGATCCCTGGCCTGGATGATGCTCTGGAAGTTGTGCTTCTTATGGGCTCCGTCACAGAAGGGCTTGGATTCCGAGTATCCGCAGCGGCACAAGGCGATGGCAGTGCGACCGCCCAAGCCGAAGGCCTTGCCTTCCTGGTCCAGAATCTCGAAATCGCCTTCGAGCTTGATTGAGCCGTCGTTGCGAACCGTGACCTTGGTATCTGCCATCCTGAGCCCTCCCCGGGGTCTGGTGCTAATGTCTCATCTTCTTTTTTACGGCTTTATGGCGCGACTTAGTATTTCGGCACGCTTGGATCGACCTCATCGGACCAGGCGAGAATGCCGCCCTTCAGATTCCATATTTTGCGAAATCCGGCCTTGCGCAGGAATTCCGAAGCTTCCGCGGACCGCTTGCCGCTGCGGCAATGCGCGACGATCTCGCGAGAGCTATCGAGTTCGTGAACGCGACGCGAGAGCTCGCCCAGCGGAATTAAGTGGCCGCCGATGTTGCAGATCTGGTATTCGTGGGGCTCGCGAACGTCGAGAATGTAGAGATCATCGCCACGGTCAAGCCGCGCCTTGAGTTCGCGCGGCGTAATTTCCGGAACGGTGGTTGGCGCCGCGGGAGCTTCCTCGCCGCGAATGCCGCAGAATTCCTGGTAGTCGATCAGCTTGGTGACGGTCGGATGATCGCCGCAAACCGGGCACTCCGGATTTCTGCGCAGCTTCAGCTCGCGGAATTTCATGCCGAGCGCGTCGAACAGTAACAAGCGCCCGATCAGCGCATCGCCCTTGCCGATAATGAGTTTCAAAGTTTCGGCGGCTTGGATGGTGCCTACGATTCCGGGAAGCACACCCAGCACGCCCCCTTCCGCGCAGGAAGGCACAAGCCCCGGCGGGGGCGGTTCAGGATACAAGCAGCGATAGCACGGTCCGCCGGAAGCGCCGAAAATCGTGATCTGGCCCTCAAAGCGGAAAATGGAGCCATAGACGTTTGGCTTGCCGAGCAGCACGCAAGCATCGTTCACCAGGTAGCGCGTGGGGAAATTGTCGGTGCCATCGACGATGATGTCGTAGTCCTTGAAAAGGTCGAGAGCGTTTTCGCTCGTGAGGCGCGTCTCGAAAGTGTCGATCTGAATCTCCGGATTCAAATTCCGCAGATGATCGGCCGCAGCTTCGATTTTCGGGCGGCCCACGTCGGTGGTGCCGAAAAGAACCTGCCGTTGGAGATTGGTGAAATCAACGACGTCAAAATCGACAAGACCGATGCGCCCAACTCCCGCTGCCGCGAGATAAAGTCCCAGCGGCGCACCCAAGCCGCCCGTGCCGATGCACAGGACTTTGGCCTGTTTCAACTTAAGCTGACCCTCCATGCCGACTTCCGGCATGATCAGGTGCCGGCTATAGCGCAGGACTTCTTCTTTAGAAAGCGAGACTGCCGTCTTACTCGTTTGCGGCGCGACGGGAACGCCAATCTTGGTTGCCATGATCCTTCTCTCCCAACGAATGCTTTTCTGTCAGTCGATCTGATGCTTTACCTGCCGCCGGCGATGGAAGGCACGATGCTGACGACGTCTCCCTCGCGAACGGGTGTCTTATCCTTCTGCAAATAGCGAATGTCTTCATCGTTCACGTAGACGTTCACGAAGCTGCGGAGCCGGCCGTCGTCGGAGAAAAGATGCTTCTTAAGCTCCGAGAACTGGCTGGTGAGCGCCGAGAGGGCCTCGCCCACAGTAGCGGCCTGCAATTGAACGCTATCCTGCTTGCCCGCATAGGGCCGCAGAGGCGTCGGAATCATAACCTTCACTGGCATTTCGATTCGCTCCTTATGAATTGGCGCGCCGTTCTGATTCTGCAGACCGAAGCAACGGCCCTTTAAACAATGGCCGACTGCGCCACGGTTTCGATTTTCTCGGAATCGTACGCTGCCCGGTCATCCTGCAGACGCCAGGAAGTCGTGTCCTTCGGTTCGCCCTTCTGCACACTCACGATAATGTAGCTGTACCAGGGCCAGGCATGCTCACGGTCGAATTCGCTGGGCCGAGCCGGGGCGTCGGGATGCGAATGATACCATCCGATCAGGTCGATGTTCTTCTCTCTCGCTGTTTTTTCGGCGAGCCGGACATCGTCGGGCGTAACCTCGAAACGGTTGCGAGGCGAATCGTTGCGCCGGTTTTCCAGCGGCAGCAGATCGATTATTTCGCGACCGTTATCATCGCGCCCAAGCAGAGCGCCGCAGCATTCGTGGGGATAGGTTTCCGCGCCATGCGCATGGATCCGTTCCAGCAGCGAATTTTGAATCCTCAGCACCGGCCCGCTCACTCTTCGCTCCAGAACTGATCGCTCAAGTATTTTTCTCCGGAATCAGGGAATACGGTGACGATCACGGCATGTTCTCCGCGCGGCAAACGGCGCGCCACGTCAAGACACGCGCACAGCGCGGCGCCGGCGCTAACACCAACCAAAATGCCTTCATCGCGCGCAAGTCGCTTGGCCATCTGTTGAGCATCTTCGGTGACTACAGCTAAGTCTTCATCCGCGAGCGAGGGATCATAGATCGATGGGACAAGAGCCGTGGCCATATGCTTGAGCCCTTCCAGACCGTGGAAGCTCGCATCCGGCTGCATGCTGATGCAGCGGATGCGCGGATTCAGTTCTTTCAAGCGTCGCGTGGTACCAACGAACGTGCCGCTGGTGCCCAGGCCCGCCACGAAATGGGTGATGCGCCCTTCTGTTTGCGACCAGATCTCTGCCGCAGTTCCGGTATAGTGCGCGGCCGGATTGGCTTCGTTTCCATACTGATCGGGATAAAAGTATTTGTCCGGATCGGCTTTATAGATTTCGCGAACGCGGCGGATGGCGCCATCGGTTCCTTCGTCGCCGGGAGTGTAAACAATATCCACGCCGTAGGCCTTCAGGATATGCTTGCGCTCGGGCGATGCGCTGTTCGGAAGGCACAATTTAACTTTGTAGCCGAGCGCGGCTCCGATCATGGCGTAAGCAATACCGGTGTTGCCGCTGGTCGCGTCCAGGATGATCTTTCCGGGGCGCAGATCGCCGCGGCGCTCGCCCTCGCGGATCATGGAGTAGGCAGCGCGATCCTTTACCGAACCTCCAGGATTGAACCATTCCGCCTTGGCGAAAATCTGGATATTCGGAAACTCGGAACTGGCGCGATCGAGGCGAAGCAGGGGAGTATTGCCGATACGCTCGATGATGCGCTGGCCGAGCCGAGGCTGAGCTTCGATCGACTGCTTCGAAATCACCGGTTGTTTTGCCGTGCTCACGATTGAATTTACCCAGTCCAAGCCGCAGAGCATACAAGCTGGAAGTCAGGCGGCTGAAGTAGGCTTGCTTTACTGCGCGCAAGCTATGCAAATGATTTGAATCAGTTTAGCAAAATAACAGACTTGGTGACACGCAGAGAAGGTGGGCCTTCAACAGGCTTCGCGGAGGGGGAAAAACGCGTTTCGCAGTCGACTCATGGCCCTTTTGATGCACCTGGGACCCAAATCGATCCCATTTTTGTCTTTACAGACTTCAGCCGAATTCATATGCTCAAAGGCTATGTGGTACGTTAACAATCTCTTCGAGCAAGTGCAAGTAGAGTCTCTTTCGGGGAAAAGCTTCCTGGTACGCAGTTCGGGCGGCGTGGTCCGAATCGAGAAGCACGGTTGCGGAGCCGAGCTTCGCCGCACGCCCGCCGGTAAATACCAGATGACGATCATTCCGAGCATCATGGTCGCGGGGCAGTTCACGCGACTGTGGGATGCCGGCTATCAGAAGTTCCTGCTTTCGAATGAGGGCAAGAAATTTCCCATCCGCGTTACGCAGCTTGCCGATCTGCGGCGCTTCAACGAGGAGTTGCGAACCGCCTTGGGAGTACCGACCTATTACAACGAGGCGCTTGGCTCGACTTGCCATTACAGCGTTTACGACCGGGTGAAAGGGCGTCGCGGCGATGTGCCGGACGAAAGCGTCGGCGCGCACGAAGAGGCGGCCGGCCACTAGTTCAGGATCGATTTTCACGCAAGGTAGTTCTTCGAATCATCCAAGGCTGCGGACGAGATGATTTTCGCTTCGTAGCTTGCTCAGCCTCTTCTCGCGTGATACACCGGATATTCAGGAGAAAAAATGGCGCAGGTGGTGGCGCTCGTCGACGATCTTTTCTTTCAAGCCAAGCTGGTCGAAACCGCCAAACATCTTGGTGTGGAGCTTCGTACCTGCACGACTCCGGACGCGCTGCTGGTCGAAATCGAGAAGGAGAAACCACGGTTGATCGTCGTTGATCTGAATGCGCGCCAGGACCCCATTGGCGCTATTGAGCGTTTGCAACAAAATCCTGAAGTGATACCCACACTAGGATTTCTCTCGCACGTGCAGGTCGATCTGGCGGCAAAGGCGCGGCAAGCGGGGTGCCACGACGTGATGCCGCGATCAAAATTTACGCAAAACCTGGCAACCATACTGGCGCAAGTGAAATCGCAATCCTGATGGATAACCGCAAAAGGTGGAAGTTGGTTGCTGCGTGCGCAGCCGGACTGTTGTTGATTGAACCGGCGCTCGCGCAGGACGGGCATGAGACTGATCCGGTCGCGGCGCTGTCCGCGGCGCTGGGAGCTGCCTGCCGTAGCAACGAAACGCAATTTACAAACTACCTTACCAGCGAAAATGCGTCGGCTTTTCGGGCTTTGACCGAGGACCAGCGCACGGCGTTTCTGAAACGATTTTCCCTGGCAGATGGAATTGGGAAAGTCCTGCTTTCCTCCGATGAGCGCGGGCGGGCTATTTTGCGATGCGAGGCGCCGGAGCAAACCGTGGAATTTCGTTTTGGCAACGCTAGCAGCCATGAAAATCTGGCGTTTGTGCCGGTAAACGTGGTGGACAGCCAGCAGACGCAGTTCGGCATGGTGCGGGAAGGCGGAAGCTGGAAGCTGCTCTCGCTCGGGCTTTTGCTGCTCGATGTTTCTCAGCTTTCCCAACAGTGGGCTGGCCATGAGCTTGCAACTCAGGAAGACAGCGCAATCGCAGTTTTAAGGCAAATTGGCGAGGCGGTGCGGTCCTATCGGCGGGCCTTTGGGAAATTACCGGATGCGCTGGCAGAATTGGGACCGGCTCCGAAGAATGAAATTTCTCCGGACCAGGCATCTCTAGTGAGCGCGGATCTCGCGGCTGGGAATGCGGCGGGCTACAAGTTCCGCTATCGCATTCTGCCGGCGGAAAAAGACGACGAAGCAATGTTTGAGGTCGCGGCAACGCCCGACGAATACGGCAAGACCGGTAAGCGATCTTTTTTTCTCGACGCGGAGGGGAAGGTCCACGGCGCCGACAAGCATGGCGCCGTGGCAATGCCCGCCGACCCTCTCCTGGAAGGTGATAAATCCGCGGAGAGTCCCCAAAACTAGCGGCGCTTTGACCTCGCTACGGAGCCTTTCTTCGTACGAGTTCGCCGCGCGGGTTGGCAATGCGGGCAGAAATAGCTGCTGCGCCCGGCCACGATCATCCGCTGGATAAGCGTTCCGCAGCGAAAGCACTTTTCGCCCTTGCGCATGTACACGCGGTGCCGAAGCTGGAACTCGCCGCGGTTTCCATCCGAATCCACGTAATCCGAGACGGACGAACCTTTCAGGCGGATGGCTTCCTTCAGAACCTTCTGAACGGCTTTATACAAATTGCGTAGCTCGTCCTCCTTCAAAGAGGAGGCGATTCGCGCCGGATGTATTCGCGCCCGCCATAAACTCTCGTCCGTATAGATGTTCCCCATGCCGCGCAGCACACGCTGATCGAGAAGCAGAGCCTTGATGCGCGCTTTGCGCCCACGAAGGCGCTCAATGAACTGACTTTCATTCGTTTCAAGCGCGTCGAGGCCGAGTTCCCCCAGCGCGCTGCCGTCGACGCCCTCCGGCAGAAACTGAACGCGGCCGAAGCGCCGGATGTCGGTGTAGCGGAGCTCGCGCCCGTTATCGAGCGTGAAAAATATATGCGTATGGGCAGAGATGGGTGCTTCGGGCGAAGTCACGATTAGTTGCCCGGTCATGCCCAGGTGAATCAAGAGAGCAGTGGAGCGCGATGCACTATCCACCAGGTCGAACACGATAAATTTTCCATGGCGGCGCACTGTGGTGATGCGCTTGCCGGGCAGGTTTTCCGCGACTTGTGCCGGATTGTCGATGAAATCCGTTTTGTTGAAACGAATTTCCTTAATGCGCTTGCCGGGCAGAGCCGCTTTCAATCCGCGTACCACGGTTTCAACTTCGGGAAGTTCGGGCATTGCTAGACCGTATCACAATAGAAATAGCTTTTTGTGCAGGTTACTGACGACCCACCGACGCCTGAATCGAGGTTCTGCGTTTGCGCGGCGGAAGATAAGTCAATGTGAGGTTAACGGTGGTAATATCGGCGCAAAGCGAGTCTTACTCAGAAACGAAGTGGAGATTTTCGAAGGCGGGAGGAGAGCTTCCATGAATTTCAATCCCCGAATCCCGGCGATGATCCTGATGGGAGCAATGGCGCTCTGCACGGCCGTCAGTACACGCGCGCAACAGCGCAGCGGGCCCAGCCGCGATATTCGCTTTTTGCAAGACGTTTCCTACAATCCCGCGCCGGATGCCGATCCGAAATATCAGGTTTCCGATCTGTATCTTCCCGCCGGTAAGAAAAATTTCCCAATGCTCTTTTTCATCCACGGTGGCGGATGGCGGGCCGGAGACAAAGTGTATGATGGGCTCGATCATATCGTGAACATTTGCTACGACCTTGGCATCGGAGTGATGTCCATCAATTACCGGATGGGCAAAAACATCGATTACAAAACAGAGATGCGCGACACGGCCATGGCCTTCGCCTGGCTTTATAAGAATGGCGCGCAATATGGCGCCGACCCGAACACAATTTTTGTGATGGGCGGCTCGGCCGGCGCGCACATGGCGGCGCTTTTCGGGGCTGATTCGCGGTATCTGGAAGAACAGGGGCTTTCGTCGAAGAACATCAAAGGCGTGATTCTTTCGAGCGGACTTTACGATATGGGCAGCGTGTTTACTCTGGGCGGTGCTTCTGGCAACTTCGCGAGCACTACTGCGGCGGAACACAATTCCTCGCTCGGCATGCCCGCCATGAATATTCGAGAGTTTTTCGGGAATGACTACAACGCATTGCGCGAGGCGGGAGCCGCAGCGTACATCGGCAAAGAAGGGAAAGATACGCCGCCCTACCTGATCGCCTACACGGACGACGACATCTTCAGCTTGGCGCAGCAGGCTCTAGGGTTTTACGACCTCTTCGTCCAGCACCATCTGCCCGCAATTTTGGTAGAACAGCCGGGGCGAACGCATCCGACGAAAACTTCGGGGATAAACGAAAAGATGAAGGGTGCGGACGATGTGCTTGGGCCTGCCATGAAGAGTTTCATGCAGTCTGTGCTGGCCGGGACACTTGGCGAAACAGATAGCGCGGTGTGGGTGGCAAAGGGCGCAGCGCCCCCCGATATGAAAGTCACGAAAGACCTGCGCTATGACGACTCTGCGGGCTCCGATCCCACGCTGAACGCGCTCGATCTATATCTGCCCGCAGGTAAGCAAAATGTTCCACTGGTTTTCTACGTACATGGCGGCGGTTGGCGCGTGGGAGATAAGGCGAATCCCACCACGCTAGTGAATATGTTCGGCAGGATGGGAGTGGGTCTGGCGTCCATCAACTACCGCCTCGCGCCCGAAGTAAAGCATCCGGGGCAAATCGAGGACGTGGCCAAGGCGTTCGCCTGGGTTTACAAGAACGCTTCGCAATATGGCATCGATCGCAATCGCATCGTGATCACCGGAGCTTCGGCTGGCGGACAGCTTGTTTCGCTCCTGGCGCTGAATCCAGAATACCTTTCAAAAGAAGGTGTCCCGTCGGATGCCATTAAGGGCGTTGCTTCGGTAAGCGGCGTGTACGATCTAGCGGCGTGGCCGGAGCCGGTGATGATGCCGACGCGCAAGGAACAGGCATTCGGGCTCGATCCCGCGGTTCTTCGCGACGCCTCGCCGTCAACGTACGTGACGGCGAAAGCGCCTCCATTCCTGATCACGTTTACCGACTGGGATCTATTTATGATTCGCGAGAACACCCTGGAAATGTACAACCTGATGCTTAACAAAGGCGCGAACGTTCAACTGGTGATGGTGCCCGGGCGGAATCACATGGGCATCGCGGAAATTGGGACGAACGCGAACCAGATCGACGACGTGCTGGGGCCGGCCTTGGCGCGTTTCGTCGCCGATCAACTGCACTTAAACCATAAGGGAAACAGCGTGGCCATGTCGCGCTAGCCGCGCTCGTTATTCAACTGAAGATTGCTGAATCGAGGTTTGGTAGCTCAGCGTTTCCACCCAGTTTCCATTGCGTTTCACCCAAATGCGCGTCACATGCAGCGGCTTGCCGCGGTCGGGCCGATGGAACGACGTCATCAGAACGGCATCGCCAAAATCGAACATGCGCGCCGAAGATAGCGGCGTGGGCGCGACACCCGCCATTTTGGAATGGTCGAAATCTTCCATTCGGCCACGCTTGTCATAGACCTTGTTGCTGTTGGAACTGGCGGCCACGAATTCGTTGGCAACTAGAGTGCTGAACACGGCCGAATTGTGCGCCATCGCCGCTGTTTCCAGATGTTCGTAAGCGGAAACCACCTCTTTCTCCGTTTCGTTCTTGGGATCGTAGGAAACGGACTTGCAGGGATTCTCGCAATCTTTCCCCGCGCCCGGCGTAACTGTCGGCGTCTTCTCCAGAGAGGTCACCTCCTGGTAGACGATGGCTTTCCATCCCACTGGCCGCTTCACCCACACGCGCAATGCATGGACGCGGCCCGCATCCGCCTGCACGTCTCCGATTTCACCGTAGAGATAGTGCTTCGATTTCGCCTCCGCCTCGTCGGCGATTCCAGGTTTCGGCGGATTCGCGAGCACTTCGGATTTCTTCTCTGTCTTTCCGTCGGAATCCGTCCAGGTGAAGTCCGCATCGAGGAGCTTGGCGAGTGACTGCTTGTCACCCTTGGCCACGGCAGTGAGGAAGGCATGGTCAGCTTGCAGCATGGCTTGCTCGCCGGGCTCGTTTGGCGCTGATTGAGCTGGCAGCACAAGGAAGCTCAGGAAGATTGCCGCCAGCAGCACTATGTATGAACGAAGATCTCGCATGAATTCTCCCGAAATTTCAGCGCAGACAAATTCTAGTCTGCAAAACGCAGCGAGGCAATTGCCGCAGGAAATTTCGCGTGCCCGCGGGGCCACTGCTTCTCGCCACCATATTCGCATTTTGATGCCAGCACCGCGCTGGCTATAATGGCCGACGCGCGAGGCGTCTAGTCCGCGGGGAGGCATTAGAATGAGATCTGTCAGACTACTTCTTTGTGCGTTCTGTTTGTTATCAACCGCGTCAATCGCGGCTGCGCAGGCCGGTCCGGACCGCATGCCGCCTATACCCTCGGATAAAATGACCGAAGAGCAGAAAAAAGTGGTGGCTGCGATCGTGGCCGGACCGCGCGGAGAATTGGTAGGCCCATTTATTCCATTTCTGCGCAGCCCCGATCTGATGGACCGCTACCAAAAAGTGGGCGAGTACATCCGATATAAAAATAGCCTCGGCCACAAGCTCACGGAGTTCACCATCCTGATGACCTCCCGCCGCTGGACGCAGGAATTCGAGTGGGATTCGCACTACCAATTGGCGCTGAAGGCTGGGATGAAGTCGGAGATTCTGGAAGCCATCCGCGATGGGCGCCGGCCGACCGGAATGGCGGACGATGAAGAAGCCGTCTACGAATTCTGCTCGGAACTGGAGCAGAACCAGAGCGTCTCGGACGCCACCTATGCGAGGGTGGTCAAGAATTTTGGCGAGCAGGGAGTGATCGACTTAACTGGCACCGTGGGTTACTACACTGCGCTGGCGATGATCATGAATGTGTCGCGGACGCCGTTGCCCGCAGGGAAAACGCCCGCGCTGGCCAGATATCCGCATTAGACTCGCCAATCCGGCCGATGCGATGTTACGGTCCGGGAGATGTCTATCCTGACGCATTTCGAATTGAAAGCTTCTGCCATTTAATAAATCAGAACAAAACGGGGGATTCATGGACGAGCGGGAACGCTACGACAAAGGCTTGGAAGTGCGCAGCGCGGTGCTTGGCAAGGAATATGTGCAGAAGGCCATTGCGAAGAAGGATGCGTTCAATTCCGAGTTTCAGGAGCTGATCACCCGCTACGCTTGGGGCGAAATCTGGACGCGCCCCGGACTGCCGCGGCACACGCGCAGCCTACTGGTGATCGCCATGACGGCCGCACTCAATCGCGAAGCCGAGTTTCGACTACATGTGCGGGCCGCCGCGAACAATGGCGTAACGCCAGACGAAATCAAAGAAGTGCTGATGCAAGCGGCCATCTATTGCGGCGTGCCCGCAGCAAATTCCGCCTTCCACTGGGCACAGGAAGTGCTGGCGGAACAAAAGAAGAGCGCCTGATACACGCTCACGCCCGCGGCAATCATCCGTCGAAAACACATAACACCATGTGGAGGCTCGATGAAAAAGTTTGTTTTATTGGCTAGTATCTGCGTTTTGTTGCCGGCACTGCCGGCTTGGGGCCAGAGTTCGCCACAGTCTTCTTCAAAAGATGCGTTGTCCGCATGGTTGCGCAGTTCGTACGCGGGCCGGCGTGACAACCTGATTGACTCCGCTGAAAAAGTTCCCGATGACATTTACAATTTGCGTCCCGGACCGCAAAAGGAGGTCAGAACTTACGGCCAGATCATTGGCCACCTGGCGAATTTCAACTATCTCTGGTGTTCGCAGGCGAAGGAGGAGAAGAATCCGGCGGCAGGGAAAGATTTCGAGAAGCTTGAAACGCGCGCGAAGCTGACCCAAGCGCTAAAAGATGCGTTTCACTATTGCGATTCCGTCTACGCGAATCTCACGGACGCATCGGGGCTCGAAGTGATTCAAATCACGCAGGAAAATGGCAAAGAAACGCACGTTCCGCGCATGAGCTGCTGATTCTGAATCTCGAACACAACAACGAGCACTACGGGAATCTAGTTACTTACATGCGCATCAAGAGCATCGTCCCGCCGTCATCCCAGCCGCGCCAGTAGCCTCGCTCCCGACTGGGGGGAGGCGCTTCGGCTGCGCTACTTCAGATGATAAATACGCGTGGGATTCTCAATGCCGATCTTCTCGCGCAAGCCTGCCGGAAGCTGATTAAACACCAGCACCGCCGACTGCCAGCGCTGCGGCCCTTTGGCCGGTTCGGGGTAGTGCTGATCGCTGCCGATCACGAAGCGATCCGGAAACTCCGCGAATAGCTTGAGCCATTCAGGTTTCAGTTTTCCCGTTCCGCCATCCACCAGCGGCGAATTCTTGCCAACCTCACCCGGATCCACTTTAATTTCCATGTACAAATTCGGGTGAGCTTTCAGCAGCCGGCGGCTCAGTTCGACGGTGCGGTCGCCGGTGTTATCCCAACCCTCGTGCGCCCAAACGATTTTCGCTTTCGGGTTGTGCGACAGCAGGCGCTCGAACGCCGCGATGTTGTCGTGAAGGTGCGGAGGATTCGGCGGCGATTTCAAGCCAGATGGAAGCGGCATGGGTTTCGAGGCGGCTTCCATGTGGAAGTCGATGGGCAATCCGCCGTGTTCCGCGGAAACATCCGCCAGCAGCAGGAAAAGCGGATGATCGGGCGCGGCGTACTCGTAATACGAACCGGGGCCTGTGGCGAAATGCTGGGCGGTCATTTCGCCAAATCCGGAAGCTCCATCACGAACGATCTGCTCGGCGCGCTCCTTGAACCTTTTTTGAACTTCTGGACCGGCATTCCCGGAATGCACGGCCTCCTGCACCATCGCGTTCAGCGTTCCGCCGCCCCCCAGGAAAGCGAACTTGTCGCGGTGATCTTTTTCCGCCGAAATCAGCACCTCATCGTCAAACCGAGTCGGATCGTCCGGAGTGAACGGAGACGGCAGAAAAATGATCTTTGCCGCGTTCTCCGAATCCATCGCGCGCAGGGCCGCCTGAATCGATCCAGTTGTATCTTTCTGGTCAAGATGCGCGTGTACTTCGATGAAAGGTGAAAGTGCCGGAACCACCGACGAATCGGTACGCGCCGGATGCGGCGCAGGTTTGGCGGAGGCGCGACCATGAGTCAGGAGCAACAGACCAGTGGAGATAGCCAAAATTAACATTGCACCGCCCACGAGGCTTCCAAGGCATCCTTTCGTGCCGGGATCGTTCATTTCCATCGATTTTCCTTTCTATGATTCAGCAATAGTCGAAAAGCAAAAGGCAGATCTATTCTCCCGCGATTTTCGAGTAACGCAATTGCTGCTTAATAATGTCTCGCGGATAGCTGATCTCGACTACACCGCGCCGCAATTCCAGTTCCGGGTTGATGCCCGCCCAGTAATTTGGGAGATCGAGAGTTTTGTAGCGGCTAACCACCTGGTCGCGCCAGGCGGTATTGAAATGAATGCCGTATTTGCCGATTAGTTCCTTGGCTGCGTCGTAGTCGCCTTCTGCCTTAATGCGCATCAACTCGGATAACAGCATGCCTACGCCTTGGCGCATTTTCGCGTAATCGGTAACCACGAGATAGATTTTTCCGTCTCGCTCGAGCGGCTGAATCGCGCCGGTCTTATCTCGAATATAATTTACGATGAGCTGCGTCCCGCGGCGATGATCTTCTTCGATCGTGTCGCCGCTGGGAACTTCGTGCAGTTGTGTCAGCGCGGACCGCGCTTCCGCATCGTACGCGGCGCGCGCCACGTCGTCATTGGGCATGACGCCCATTTCCTTTAGTTTCGGGTCCCAGAAGTTCCACAGGGCCATCAAGTCGGCGCGCGATTCCTCGAGCGTCGAATAATATTCCTTGATGTACGAGGCAGGCTCCTTCGTGAGTTTCGCGCTCAGTTTGCCCGAGCCGTGACCGATCACCTCATGCATTGCAGTGAACAGATTCTCCTCCAGGTCACCATATTTCTCTGCGCGATCGATTTCCTCGGGTGAACTGGCAAACTCGTGCGCGACTTTCTCTCCCGTGGCGCTGTTCAACGCGCGCATTGAGCCCGTGAAAATGAAGCTCTTCGAACCATATTTCTCGTGGATCTCATCTTCGTTGGGCAGGTTGTCGCCAATGGTGTTCACCGCAAAGGTTCCGGTTTCGATGAGAGTCTCGGTTGCATTCACGACAGGTGGTTTGGGATTGGGATTTTTGTACTGATCGAGCCAAGGGGCGCGCTGCTCGAAATATGCCGCGTTGGCCGCAAAAGCCGTCATCATCGAATTCATTTTTTGATCCACAACGGTAACGAATCCTTGAATGGCGCCTTTCTGGCCGCGCGGATCTTTGTAGACCTCGACAAATCCGTTGGAGAAATCGGGATTGCTCTTGTCGCGCACCCAATCGATCCCGCACGCAATCCAGTCGGAGCGCTCGCCCGTCTGGTAATAGCGAATCAGATCGTTGATAACCTTCTGCTGTGACGCAGGAGTGTGCGGCAGGGCCTGCTGGAGATCGCGAATGGCCAGCCCAAGCTCTCGCGCATAGCGCCCAGGTGGAACTTTCCCGTCCGGCGTGCCGGTGCGATAAACCTCTTCCACGAGTTTGCCGTCCGGCCCTTTGGTCACTCGGGAATTTAGTGCGTAGTGTTCGGTAAAGCCCATCAAATCCTTCAGCGTGACGCCGGAGTAGAAATTCACGGCGCTGGCCTCGAGCGGATCTTGCCCTCCGGCCGGATTTTTGTCCGTGAGCATCGGCTGGAAAGCCGGATCAAAGATCGGTTTTTCCAGTTCGGCTAGCACTTTCTGCAAAGAAGTGGGCGTACCGAGCTGTGTTGCGCCGTTCTTGCGCGCTTGTTCGGCGGCGGCGCGAAATTCAGCCGGTGTGAAGTCGGGAATAAATTTGCGGGAGGTAAACTCGTAGTGGTTACCCTGATTGCCCCAGAACAACATGATGTAGCTGGTGATCTTCTGCAGCACGGCAGGATCGATGCCATTCGGGTGCGTCAGAATCGCTTCAAGAATTCGCTTTTCTTGCAAACCGTAGGCGGAGTTTTGATCGTAGGCTATGGGGTTGATGGCGATGGCTGCCATGGAAAGCCAATAGGCGTCGAGCTTCTGTTCGGAAGAGAGACCATCGAAGGCGTCGGCGGTAATTTGAATGAAGCCGGTATCGCGGACGCGGGCTACCAGGCTGGAAGCAGATGAATTGTCGCTCGAGGGAGCGGACTGCGCGTTGGCGAAATGGCAAAGGAAAAGCGACAAGGCCAAGATCGACAGCGGGGCTAAAGTTTTTTCTAATTGCACGTAAAAATCCTCCTGCTGCGAGCCGAACGCTTGCATCCCAAAGACGAAAGGAAATGCCAACAGTTAGACGGCCCAATTGTATTTGAGACTTGGCGGAATCCCTAGTTGAGCTTCCTTTCGAATGAGGGTTATGGCCGCGACGAGCGGTATTGCCTAAGTCTAAGCATATCAATTGGTTGTGGTAAGTGCCCCGAGCTGCTTTCCTGACGCTAAGAGTCGTGCATTGTCAGTTGCGAACCTTCCGCAGGCGCCCGCGTTGGCCTGTTATGTCTTGCTATGCTATAAGTTGGAAGCTGCCCTAAGTCTGAGGAAATCGTGCCGTTTATTAATTTCCCCGCGCGAGAGATTAACTGCAAGCTTGTCTATTACGGTCCCGGCCTGGGCGGGAAAACGGCCAATCTCCAGTGGATCTACGAGCATACGGGCAATAGCCAGAAGGGCAAGATGGTTTCTCTGGCTACCGAGACCGACCGCACCCTGTTCTTCGATTTTTTGCCGCTGGACCTTGGTACCGTTCGGGGTTTTCGCACGCGCTTCCATCTCTATACCGTTCCAGGGCAGGTGTTTTACGAAGCGAGCCGGCGCCTGATTTTGAAAGGGGCGGACGGAGTCGTTTTCGTTGCCGATTCGCAGGCGGAGCGTCTGGACGCGAATCTGGAAACTCTCGACAACCTGCGCGAGCACCTCAAGGATCACAACCTTGACGTCAATACTATCCCGTACGTGCTGCAGTTGAACAAGCGTGATCTGCCGAATATCTTGCCCGTTGCCGACCTTCAAAAAGAATTAGCGGTGAAAGGCGAGCCTGCCGTGGAAGCGGTAGCCGTAACCGGACAGGGCGTGTTCGAAACGCTAAAGGAAGTCGCTAAGCTGGTGCTTGCCGAACTGAAAAAGAACTCCTGAAATAGCGCGGATATTCCAGCTTTCGTTCTCTGAAAAGCAAGCCAGAAAAATTAAACGGGAGGCGAAAGCTCAAAGGCTTCCACCTCCCGGGGTGGGTGGGGTTTGTTGCTGGTCGCGCGAGGGGGAATTTTGGTGTTCCCGTCCCGGCGCCCTCGCAAACCGGCATTTTCAGCCGGTGCCACATTGTATCTGAGGCAATATCACACCGCCGGAAAGAGTGTCAATACTTTCGTCACGCTGCTATCGGTACCAAGCAGGTTTTCCTGATTTGGTACTGCCTTAAGGTGTATACCCCTGAAGCTAAATGGAATGAAATTGATTCGGAGCTTCTCCCGGCGCTCTGATTCTGCCGGCAAACTCCGGTTTCGCACAATTAGCTGTGCCTTGCTTGTCTTGCGAACACAGTTGTGGTGAAGTTTCTAATCGCGGTATCCACAGGAGACCCATGCGAATTATCGCTTTCCGCGGTAAGGGTGTATGGATTTTATCCTTCGCTCAGGCTTGGCTTTTCGCCGCTCCTCTAACGCTCGCACAGACCTCGACGCCCAGCACGCGAATCACCCCAGAGCAACGCACCGCCCGAGCACTGGACGTTGCTCGTGCCAACCCGCTCGATTTGCACGGGTTTTTGGTGGATATGCCCAAAGGAACGGATCTGCACAATCACTTGGAAGGCGCCGTTTATGCGGAATCGTGGATCCGTGCAGCCGCCGAGGACGGTCTGTGCGTCGATAAAGGGACGGACACGCTGCTGCCAGCTCCGCGTGCTCCGGCCAATCCCTCCGCCGCTCCGCAGTGCGGCGACGGCAAGATTCCGGCCTCCGATGCTTTCAACAATCAGCATCTCTACGACGAGATGGTCGACGCCTTTTCCATGCGTGGCTTTGTGCCAACTTCCGGCGTGACCGGGCATGACCATTTCTTCGACACCTTCGATCGTTTTGGCGGAGATGATACGGACAAGCGCCACACCGGTGAGTGGCTGGACGAAATAGCGAAGCGAGCCGCCGCTCAGAACGAACAGTATTTGGAGCTGATGGAAACTCCCAATTTTCGCCACGCCGTGGCGATCGCCAACGAACTCGGCTGGCGCGACGATTTAGGCCGGCTGCGCGATGACCTTCTAGCGCGCGGCTTGAGAGACGACGTTGCGGTAGCCCGCGCCGAATTTGATCAGGCGGAAAAGTTTCGCTCGCAAGTCGAACGCTGCGGCCAACCGGACGAAGCACCAGCCTGCCACGTCCAGATCCGCTATCTCTATCAGGTTTTGCGTGGGCTTCCCAAGCAGGTCGTTTTCGCACAGACGCTCCTCGGCTTCGAAACCGCCTCCGCCGATCCTCGCGTTGTCGGCATCAACTACGTCATGCCCGAAGACGGATTCACGTCTATGACCGACTACGCGCTGCACATGCGCATCCTTGGTTTTCTGCACAGCCTATATCCAAAAGTTCATATCACCCTGCATGCCGGCGAATTGGCGCCCGGACTCGTTCCCCCCGCAGGGCTTTGCTGCCACATTCGAATGGCAGTGGATGTGGCGCACGCTGAACGCATCGGCCACGGCGTCGACGTGATGTATGAGGATCATCCGTACGACCTGCTGAAGGAAATGGCGCAGAAGCACATCATGGTGGAAATTAATCTCACCAGTAACGATGTAATCCTCGGCATAAAGGGCAAGGACCACCCGTTCCCCATCTATCGCCGCTTCGGCGTTCCGGTGTCGCTCTCGACGGATGACGAAGGCGTATCGCGAATCGACATGACGCACGAATATGTCCGAGCTGTGGAGACCTACGATCTTCACTATGCGGACCTGAAACAACTGGTACGCACCGGCATGGAGCACAGCTTTTTGCCGGGCGACAGCTTGTGGCGCGACCCTGACTCCTTCAAATTCGTCGTTGCTGATTGCGCCATCGCGCCGCTTGGGGCTGACAAACCCACGCCGTCATGCTCCGCGTTTCTCCAAAAGAGCGAAAAGGCCTCGCAGCAATGGGAGCTGGAGCGCCGCTTCAACGCGTTCGAGGCCAGCCACTGAAGCTGGCGTACCACAACGTCCCGGAATTTCTGATTGTCCGCATCCGGCTTCCGAATGCATCTTTTGCGTCCCCGTTCAGGCGCGAATGGATATGATGGCTTCTGCTTCCGCAAATGTTAAAGTCCGTGGGCTGATGTTCGCTTAAAGCCGCATCAGTGCAACGAGTAAACGCTCGCCAATAACGAACGGGAGAGCCGGATGCATCGATTCATAGGGCTGCTGGGGATGGCGACGATGATCGCCGTGGCATTTGCGCTTTCCACAAACCGCCGCGCCATTCGCTACAAGACCGTCGCCTGGGGGCTCGGCCTGCAGATCGCCTTCGCTTTCCTGGTAATGCGCTGGGATTTCGGCCGCCGCATCTTTGAAGTTTTGGGTAACGGAGCCAAGTGGCTGCTGGATTTTGCCTATTACGGATCGTCTTTCGTGTTCGGCGATCTCGGCCAAAAAAATTCTCCCAAGGGTTTTTATTTCGCGTTTCAGGCGCTGCCCACCATTATCTTCATCGCCGCATTCTTCGCCGTTCTGTACTACCTCGGTGTCATGCAGATCATCGTGAAAGCCGCCGCGCGCGTCATGACCAGCCTGATGGGCGCCAGCGGCGCGGAATCGTTGAACGTCGCCGCCAGTATTTTTATGGGCCAGACCGAAGCTCCGCTTACCATCCGCCCTTTTCTTCCTGAAGTCACGCGCTCGGAATTGATGACCATCATGACCAGCGGCATGGCCCACGTTTCCGGCGGCATGATGGCCGCCTACATGGCCTACGGGATTGAGGCCAAGCACCTGCTCGCAGCGGTAATCATGACCGCGCCCGGCACCATCCTTCTCGCAAAAGTCTTCGTGCCGGAAACGGAAAAGCCGCTCACTTCTGGCCGCGTGGAAATGGCCGAAATAGAAAAGGACGTAAATCTTCTCGGAGCAATTTCGCGCGGAACAATTGACGGCTTGCACCTGGCGCTCAACGTGGCCGCCATGCTGATTTCCTTTATTGCGCTGATCTACTTGCTGGACGGCTGCTTCTCAGCGGTACACAACTTGCTTGCTCATCACGGCATGGGCTGGTTCCCCTCGAGCATCGAGCAGATTTTCGGCTGGTTGTTTTCTCCCGTGGCATGGGTAATTGGCGTACCCTGGCGTGATTGCCATACGGTTGGCAACTTGCTTGGGCTGCGCATGGTCACCAATGAGCTTGTGGCATTCCAGCGGCTCGGTCCCATGCAGCCGACTCTCGATCCGCGCTCGTTCACGATTGCCACCTTTGCGCTGTGCGGATTCGCCAATCTCAGCTCCATCGGAATTCAGATCGGCGGAATCGGCGCGCTGGCTCCGAACAAGAAAGCCGAACTCGCGCGATTGGGCCTGCGCGCCATGCTCGCCGGAACCATGGCGAACCTCATGTCGGCCTCCATTGCGGGAGTCATGATGCAATGAGCCCGTCGCGCGCGAAAGGTCCCGCAGGCTCAGACGAATTCGCAAAAGCCGGCCGTGCCGCCAAGTTCATTCTCTCCAAAACAAAGCTGCGGCCAAGAATCGCGCTGATTCTCGGTTCTGGCTTGGGCGCCTTCGCGGATGAATTTGCCAACGCCACGCGAATTCCCTACGGCAAAATTCCCGGCTTCCCCCGTTCGACCATCGAAGGCCACGCCGGTACGCTCGTGATCGGTAAAGTTGGCCACGTGCCCATCGCCGCGATGCAGGGCCGTGTGCATTTCTATGAAGGTTACCCGCTGAAAGATGTGGTTTTTCCGATGCGCGTGTTCGGGCGGCTTGGAATTCGATCTGCAATCCTCACCAATGCGGCGGGCGCCATCAATCGCGATTTCAACCAGGGCGCGCTGGTGGTGATTCGCGATCACATGAATCTGCAGGGTTCGAATCCGCTCATCGGATCGAACGACAAGCGGTTCGGCCCGCGCTTTCCGGACATGTCGCAGGCCTATTACAAACCTTATCGAGAATTTATCCGCATCGAAGCCGGCAAGCTCGGAATTCCAATTCACGAAGGAGTTTATGCGGCGCTTTCAGGTCCGAGCTTTGAAACGCCCGCCGAAATTCGCTATTTCAAGATGATCGGTGCCGACATGGTCGGCATGTCCACTGTTCCTGAGGTGATTGTGGCGCGGCACATGGGGCTTCGCGTTCTGGGAATTTCCTGCGTAACGAATATGGCCGCGGGAATTTTGGATCAGCCTATCAATCACGAGGAAGTACTCGAAACCGGAGAGCGCGTGAGGGGTCAATTTGTGGCGTTGCTGCGCGCGGTCATACCCCGGATTGCGACCGATCTTCAGGCCGCTAAAATTTTCCGCTAGTGCGTTGATTTTTCCAATACGGCGCGGTGTGCGCCGCGTTCTTCGGTGAAAATCTCGATCACTTCTTTTGCCGAAGGATTATCCAGCAGCTCCTCGATCGCCACGGAAAGCTTGCGCCGCCAGTTGGGATACTGGTCGGTGCTGCCAGGCAAATTCACTGGATCGACTTCCTTGGTCAGGTCGGCAAGCTGCACCAGTGCCGCGAAAGAATTGCTGCGCGCCAAATAAGCGTACACCAGCGGCACCCACTCATCCGGTTGAGGATTCAGGGATTTCGTCAGCAGCCCCTCTTTTTCCAGCGCGCGTTTCAATTGTGCCTGGTCGCGCTGGCGCAACTTTGCCTGGTAGGCAGCTTCATTCGCATCGGGATAAAGCTTCAGCCGATCTCTCAGCTCAATATCCAGGCTCGACCACCACGCCGGCACAGTCGGAAGATCGTGATTTGAGGCGACCGCAACCGCCA
>DASZMG010000127.1:0-21080 GCA_035551975.1 Candidatus Acidiferrales bacterium
ATTTCAATCTCGCTCGTCTCAACTCCCACAAAGACCATCAGAGTCCCTGGCAGATCATCGAACGCATCGCTCCGCGCTCGCCTCTCGAACTCTGCTTGCTCCCGCCTGTCTTCCTGGATTATTACCTCAACGACGCAGGGGGATACGATGTGCCTAGGCTTCCCTATTCTTTCGCCGGGGACGGTGGGCCAATGTCAGCGGCGAGCGTTTTCACGTTTACCTTCGGCTTTGAGGATTGCGCGCGTGTCGCGACGAGAGCGAGACGGGCGACACCGGAGGCCGCCCCTGCTCGATCAAATTGGGATTGGCGAACTAGGCGGTGGCTGCAGCGACCGAGGACAGTGCCGTCGATGCTGCGGCTGTATCGGTATACTCCTGGAATCGCGAAACCTGGCCGTTGCTCACGGTGAAGGCCATGGCCCAATCGGCGTCCACGGTGCGCCCGGTGTTACGGGCGTTCGCAGTGTAATGGCCCAGCACGACCACGCGATCTCCTTGCGCAACGAAGTCACGCGGTTCGAAGCTGGTGAATTCGAAATTTGCGGCGACTCTGCGGAAAAATTCGCCAACACCGTCGCGCCCTCGATAAGTGCCGGCCATAGGCTCCACCGGGGGCGCCACCCATTCCACATCCGAACTCACCTTATTGAGAATGCCTTGAATGTCTCCGCGGCTGAAAGCTTCATAAGCTTCTTGAATCAACTGGATGTTCGCTTCTTCGCTCATGTTTTCTCCTCAATCCTCTTCAAGGGGAAGATTTGCTCAGGAAAGGCCCTAAATTGGGCGGACGATAGCAGAATCCCACCGGGAATTGCAAGAGAACCGCAACTTGGGGGATAACGGCGGAGAACACTGTGGAAAGCGAGGCGCGAGAACTATTGGACCGAAAAGCGCTGGGCGAACTCCGCTACCTGATGGCCCAGGATAGAAAGCTGGCTGGCCGATTTCGTATCAATGCAATTCCCTGCCGCATCGAAAATGCCCTCGGTCGCGTTGAGCGCTGCGCCGAGCGGCGTAGGCCATCCGCGAAGAGCATGAACGATGGAGCGCAAAGCGCTGAGCGTGGTGCCGCAGGTCTGCCAGCCGAAAGCGGTGACGATGCAGCCCACGGCGCGTCCTTCGAGATAAGCGCGGCGGTCCTCGCGCAAATCTTCGAGCAGGTCGAGCGCATTCTTGACCATGCCGGAGACGCCTCCGTGGTAACCCGGAGTGGCCACGATGATTCCGTCCGCCGCGCGAATGGCCTCAATGAATTCACGCTGCTCGGTGGAGCGCTCTGCCATTTCGGGCGCATAGATCGGCAATCGCCCTAGAAACGCGCCGCCGAACATTACCGTTCGGGCGCCAGCGCTCTCGGCAGATTTCAGAGCGAAACAAAGCGCTCGCTCGCTGGTGGACCCAGCACGAGTGCTTCCGCCGATGCCAACGATCAGCGGCCTATGAGGTTTGTCGTCCATCTCTTCGCGGAGCGTGAAGCCCCGCAGGCAGTATATGCAGCGGGCTCGATTCTCGCCACTGACATAGACAAAGCGAAGATGGCGCGATCAGCGTGGCCGCCATGAGTTGAAGGAAAAGTTAGAAGCCGCTGCTTCTCTCGGACGGAGAACATCCCGAATCTTTGGTGGCCTTCACCAGGTCGTCGTCGACAGGGAGATGCAGCGCGCGGCTCTCGTGGGAGTGGCCGATGTACCATCCGCCGGTAAGGGTGAATTCGACGATTTGCCGCGGCGTGAAGATGGATGCGAACTTCTTATAAGTGGCGTCGCTGACGCCTTGGCGCGTGTCCATTTCATCGGAGAAAGCGAGCATGGCCTTGGCCTTCTCGTCGAACAGGCTGCTGGTTTTCCAGTGAGGCAGCGCGTCGATTTGAGCCTGGGACACACCGCAGCTGGTGGCCATGTGCGTGTGCAGGGCGTACTCGTAGTCGCCGCCTTCGACCTGCAACGTACGCACGATGAAGAGTTCGCGATAATTGCGAGGGATGTCGTCCGCGGTGTAGCGCAGAGCACGAGCGTAAGCTCCTGCAGGGGCCATCAATTTCGGAGCGTTGGCGATCATGCGATTAAGATTCAGGATGTAACCGCCGCGAGACAGTGTGGACTGAAATACCTTCTGCGCGTCCGGATCGGCTGTCTGATTGGAAACCAGCGGTACGCGCGACATTTCTTTGTTGTCCGCCGAAACGCCCACTACTGCCAGCAGCAACGCCGCGCTCAAGAGCCAGGGAAGAAACTTGCGCACCATTCTCCACCTCCGATGAAATCTCCTACGGCGCGACGTTATGGCACGGCCTGTCACTAGTCAAGAAAATGTTGGGCGGGCGAGAAGAGCCGGAGTCGCGATTTTGCGAATGGCAGCAGGCGTGTGAGAATGACCGAATGGGAAAAAAATCAGCAGCTTTAGCGTTCATTGCGGTAACGTGGTGCGGCGCGGCGCTCGCCCAGCAGCCCGCCAGCACGCAGCAGCAACCGTCCACGGCAGCAACTGCGAAGAAGCCGGCGACCGGCGGAACGGCGACGAAATCAACGACAGGGTCACAAACCAAAACCCCGGGTGCAGCCAGCAGCACAGTGAAGAGCGGCGCAACTGCGCTCACCACGAAGAAACAAAAGCAAAGCTATGCCATCGGCGCCAACTTCGGGCTGGGACTCAAACAGCAACCGATTGACGTGGATCCCGCCATCGTGGCGCAAGGCGTGAAAGACGCGCTTTCGGGTGGCAAGCTGGCAATGACCAACGAAGAAGCCGGTGCGGTACTCAAGGAACTGCAAGCGGACTTGCAGAAAAAACAGGAGACCATGATGTCCCAGATGAGCGACACGAATAAAAAAGAAGGCGCAACTTTTCTTGCTGCGAATAAGGCGAAGGAAGGAGTGGTCACCACCTCCAGCGGCCTTCAATACAAGATCGTAAAGCAAGGCACCGGCCCCAAGCCCACGGCAAGCGATACCGTTGTATGCAACTATCGCGGCACACTGATCAACGGCAAGGAATTCGACAGCTCCTACAAGCGCGGGCAGCCTGCTTCATTTCCGGTGAGTGGCGTGATTCGTGGATGGACCGAAGCATTGCAATTGATGCCAGTGGGATCGAAGTGGGAGCTTTACGTTCCTTCCGACCTGGCCTACGGCGACCGAGGCGCGGGGCCGGACATCGGGCCTGGCTCAACGCTGATCTTTGAAGTGGAACTGCTTTCCATCCAGGGGAAACACTAGAGCCGGCCGCGACAGGGAGGGTTGAGTACGGACAAAGAAGCATCGCGGCGGAATAGGAATGGAAACCGTTCGCTTCCAGCTATTCGGTGGAGTTCACGACTCGTAATCGCAAATGGCGTACAGGCGCTCCGAGAAGGACAACCAGCAGGACCCCGATTACGATGACTTCGGCACCGCGCCGCGTTTGCATGGAGCCCAGTGACACCAGAAGCGTGGTAGAGAGAGCCGCAGGCTGGGTGGCCTTTAGCAGAAGGGTAAGCAAAGTGGTCAGTGCCGCCGCAATGGCAGCACTCCAGATGCGGGGTGGAGACACCGTGCCAGTGGAAAGGACGCTGGGAGCAGCCCAGGCGTTGGCCACCCAGATGGCAAAAAATCCGCTGCCCAACGCGACAAAATGGCCAACGAGGACGTTGTAAATGCGGGCGCTTTTCCTTTTCGGTTGTTCAACCAACTCGTAAATCGTAGGTCCCAGGCTAGCGAAAATCAGAGGCTGTCGTGTGGCCCAGCCGATGCTGGCCACGATAATAATGAGTCCCACCTCACTTACAGTGGCCCACAGGACTTCGTAGGAACGCTTCATCTTTTTTGGGCGGCTTCCATCCCAAGCTAGTATTGCGTTACATCGCGGTTGTTACAATCAGGGGCCTACATTATTCCGGGGACTAAAAGCCCGCATCAAAGGGCAGCGGCGATGGGGCAAAAGGGAACTTCCGGCGAGGAATGCAGCAAATAAAAAAGCGGGCGCAGAAGTTCGAATCTGCACCCGCTAAAAGGTAAAGCTAAACTTCAGGTCAGTCAGGGAGAGGGGCGGTCTCCGGCATCTGGAGCTTGGCCTTGGCCAAAGCGCGGACGATGTTGGTTTCAACCGTCTGCTCAGTGGTGTTACGAACGGTGGCCAATTCGGTGACCAGGAGGTGTTTGGCACGATCGAGCATCTTCTTTTCGCGGAAAGAGAGCGGCTTGGTGCGGCTGAGCGCGACGAGGCCTTTGAGCACTGCGGCCACTTCCATCAGCGAGCCAGTACGCATCCGGTCCGAATTTTCCTTGAAGCGATGCTTCCAATCGTGGTGGGAATCGGAGCGGCCCTTCTCCAAATACGAGAGAACTGCGCTCGCTTGGTTAGAGCGGATAACGGGCCGGAGTCCCACAGATTCGACGTTCGATTGGGGCACCATAACTTTTAGGCCGCTTGCTGCAATCCGCAACATGTAAAAGCGTTCTGATTTACCGTTCACATAACCAAAACTGATTTGTTCGATCAACCCAACACCGTGGTTCGGATACACGACTTTCTCGCCTAGCTTAAATTCCATGATCATAAGTCGAAGTCCCCTCCCCCGAAAAACTACATAAAATATAGGCCTGTGTTGATGCGAAGGTCAAGGAAATCCGCAGATAGCTACAGGCTTCAACCTGTTGGAATGGTAGTTTTTACCGGGTGTTTTGTGACACAAGTGGCCCACAAATTGCCCTATACTAAGGCACGTGCTGCTGCTTGCCATCGATACGTCTTCGCGCTCTGGAAGTCTTGCCGTTTTGGATGACCACAAGGTGGTGGTGGGAGTGGTTTCCACATCTACTACCGAAGATTACTCTTCGCGTATGTTTCGCCACCTGGAATGGCTGCTGAAAGAGCTTTCGCTGGATCTGTCGCGCTTTGATGCGTTTGCGGTAGCGTCGGGCCCGGGCTCTTTTACGGGCTTGCGAGTAGGTTTGGCGGCGGTGAAAGGCTGGGCGGAGGTGTACAACCGTCCAATATTGTCAGTAAATGTACTAGAAGCAATTGCAGCGCAATCGCGATCTTCTACTACATTGCTCGCTCCCATGTTTGATGCGCGACGTTCGGAATTGTATTTCGGGTTCTACCCTCAGCAGGCAGAGGATATGACCACGGCGGCCCCCGAACCGGAAGGAGACGCGCAGGTATCGTCGTCCGATGAGTTTTTGAAAACGGTAGAGGCGCGAGCAAGGGAACAAGAAGTCACGATCGTGACGCCCACGCCCGACATTGTCGCCGAGCAACTCAAAACGATGAACGAAAATCGCGGCGCCCCGCTACACATCTCTCTTGAAATTGTCTCAAACGTGCTGGCGCCTGCCATCGGAGTGATCGGGTGGCATCGCGCGCAACTTGGAAAATTCGATTCCGCCCTTACACTCGACGCAAATTATGTGCGGCGGACGGATGCCGAGCTGAAGTGGAAAGCCCCCTCGGGACTGTGAGCGCTCTGCTGGATCGGCGACTGGTGATTCGCCCGCTGGAAGCGCGGGACGTTGACGCTGTGCTGGCGATCCAGTCATCCAGTCCCGAAATGGCGCACTGGACCATCTGGGATTACAACCGCGTGGCCGCGGGCGAAATGGCGGGCTGGGTGGCGGAAGAAAAGGGAGAAATCGCCGGGTTTCTGGTGGCGAGGCAGATCGGCGGCGACGTGGAGATTTTGAATGTGGCGGTGGCACCGGATGTCCGGCGCCACGGCGTGGGCAGCGCGCTTTTCGAGGCGGCCATAGGATGGGCGAAGTCGTTGGGCGCCGAGAGGGCGTTTCTCGAAGTGCGACAGTCGAATCACGCAGCGATACAGTTTTACGAGCGCTACAATTTTCGCGCCACGGGGCACAGGCCGCGCTATTACACTTCTCCGGTGGAAGATGCGCTGGTGCTTGCTTTGCATCTGACGCGAAAACCTTAGTTCTTCCTCCGAAATTTTTGAAGACGCCTATTGGCTGGCACCGCGGTTTGTGATAATTCTGTGGCCATGTAAACCAAAGACCCACCCAGGAGGGAACCAGGCGGATGACGCACGAACAAATCCGGAAGTCCCTGTTGGAAAAAGACGCTGAATTCAAGCGCCTCGCAGAAGAACACTCCCGATGTGAATCCCAACTGGAAGAGATCCACGAGGAACCCTACGTCAATGCCGACGATCTCGTTCAGGAATCCGTGCTGAAAAAATTGAAACTGCACCTGAAGGATCAGATGGAAATGATCGTGGCTCGGTACGAACACGGCCTGATGCAGCACTAAGCAGGGTCGAGCGGTCCCCGCAGTTCTGTCGTACAATATTCGTGTATATGCGCAGGCGTGGATTGAGCCGCGCTGCGTCCGCACTTTTTTAATCTTAATTTCCGGGCAACGATGAATGATTAAAGACGCGTACAGGTTTGCGATCCCGCCGGCATTTCTGGGCATCGTGTGTCTTGGCTTCGGGTGGTACTGGGCGGCCGGCGTGCTGATTTTTCTAGCCTTATTCGTTTTCTACTTCTTCCGGAACCCCGACCGGACAATTCCGAACGATGCGGAGGTGGTTGTGTCACCCGCTGACGGCCACGTGGTTGAAATTGTGGACGAATCCTTCGATTCGATACCGGGCCATCGCGTGAGCATCTTCCTGGCGGTATGGGACGTGCATGTGCAGCGCGCACCGTTCGCGGGGCGTATCACTCGGGTGATGTATAAGCCTGGAAAGTTTTATGCCGCAATGCGCGGGGCGGCTTCGGAAAAAAACGAGCAGAACGTCATATATATGGAAACGGCAAAAGGACCGCTGGTTTTCAAACAAATTGCCGGAGCAATCGCGCGACGCGTGATATGCTGGAAACGCGAGGGTGAAATGGCCGCTCGTGGCGAATTGATAGGCATGATTCGCTTCGGCTCTCGCGTGGATATCTGGTTGCCGATGGAAACGCAAATCGTCGTGACGCGCGGGCAAAAAGTGAAAGGCGGCGAAAGCATCCTGGCGAAATGGAATTCAACGACTTAGACCCGATCGGCCACGAAGAATTCTCGCAATCGCGGTTTCGCAAGCAACGGCATCGCCGCGGCATTCACATCCTTCCCGGGATTTTGACCGTCGTAAATCTGCTGTGCGGCTACTACGCCGTACTGGCCACTTTGGAAGGTGCGCCAGTCGACCTGGATAACGCGGCGCGCGCGATTGGCATAGCCATTCTGGCGGATTCACTAGACGGTCGCGTGGCCCGCGCCATGGGCACGGACAGTGAATTCGGCAAGCAGTTCGACTCGCTCGCTGACGTGGTCAGCTTCGGCTTAGCGCCGGCTTTTCTGGCTTACGTATGGGGCGTTCGCTCCCTAGCCGCTGCGGAAGCGCCACCCGAGTTGCATCTGGTACAGCTCGGATGGTTCGTCGGCTTCTTCTTTCTGGCTTGCTGCGCCTGGCGCCTGGCGCGCTTCAATATTCAGGGAATGGCACCTGGAAGCAGCCGCTTTTTTGTGGGCATGCCCTGCCCCGCTGCCGCCGGCATGATTGCGGCCGTGGTGCACTTCGCCGTTTATCCCATTTCCGACGTAAAACTCTCGATTTTGTGGCTGGCTATGGTGGTGGCGCTCGGAGCTTTGATGTCCAGCACATTTCGTTATTACAGTTTCAAAGACATTCAATGGACCAAGCGGCAACCGTCGCTTGCTGTGATTCTGATCGCACTGCTCATCGGAGCGATGGTCCTGGTGTCCCGGCCTACGCTGCTCGCCATTGCTGGCGCGTATACTCTTCACGGCGTGGTTTTGCAGGTCGTACGCACGGTTCGCCATCGACTCGCCTCCCGCCCCGCCTGACACATGCCCACCGGGCCTGGAACAGCTAATCGCGTCGCGATCGTGAGTGCTTCATCCTTGCGTGGCAAGGAATTGAAGCAGGTACTGGAAGACCGCAATTTTCCTACCCAGGAAATCGTCCTGCTGGATGCGAGCGTGGCCGCTGGAACTCTGACTGAAGCTGCCGGCGAGCCGACCTTCATCCGCGAACTCGAGCGAGACAGCTTTGACCGAGTGCGCTTTGCGTTCTTCGCCGGAAGCACCTTCGACGCCGAACACAATTGGCAAGCGGCGCAACGGGCAGGGGCTACGGTCATCGATCTGTCCGGAGCCGTGAATGCCTCCGGCAGATCAAAGCCGTGGATTCCGACGGTGACGCCCGCGCTACCGCCACCACCGAGCGCCGGCGCAAACGGATCCGCCAATCCCAAACCGTATTATTCGCCGCCCGCGCCGGTAATCATCGGTTGCACGGTGGCAGCCGCCCTAGCAAGTTTCAAACCGCTGCGCGTGACGCTGACATTTTATCCGCCGGTCTCCGAACGCGATCAACTGGGCATTGAGGAACTCGAAAGCCAGACGACCAACCTGCTTTCGTTCCGGCCGATCGAGAAGGTCATATTCGGGGAGCAGGTGGCTTTCAATCTTCTCGCGGCGTATGGAGAAGACACCAAGCCTCCACTTGCGGAGATGCGCAAGGAAGTGGCGCGAGAAGTGGCGCGTTATCTTGCCGGGCGCGCTGCGGTTCCGGCCATGCAATTCATCCAGGCGCCCATTTTTTACGGATACGCCTTCAGCGCCTACGCGGAGTTGCCTTCTGGCATCGGGCATGAAGCAGTGGCGGCAGCCTTTTCGGATCTGGGGGTAAAAATCTCCGCCGAGGGGGATCCGGTGCCAAACAATATCAGCGTTGCGGGAGAAAGCGAAATCCAGCTCGCGCGCATCGAGCCGGATGCGAGCGTCCCCGAGGGCGTCTGGCTATGGGGCGTCGCGGATAATTTGCGGCTGTCCGCAACCAACGCGGTGCGCATTGCGGAGGAACTTGTTGCAGCGTCTGCCGGTGCATAAGAGCATTGACCGTATCTGGCGCCGTGTCGGCAGGCTCGGTTTTATTGCCGCGGTGGCGATATGCGCCGGATGCGGCTATCACGTCGCCGGCCAGGCATCAAATCTCCCGCCGGACTGGAAAACCATTGCGGTACCCGCTTTCACCAACGATACCACGCAATATCGCATCGAGCAGCGCTTCACGGAAGCAGTCATCCGCGAATTCATTTCCCGGACGAAATATCGGGTTGTGCAGGACACCAAATCTGCTGATGCAGTGCTGCATGGCGAAGTGCTGACCATTGAAACGAGTCCAGTGCTCTTCAATGCAACCACCGGCGAGGTAACCACGATGCTGGTTACCGTGCACACGAAGGTTCAGCTCACCGACAACCACACGCAAAAAGCGGTGTATCAGAATGACGACATGCTTTTTCGCGACGAATACCAGATCTCTCCCGACGTAAAAAGCTTTTTTCAGGAGGAAGATCCAGCGTTGCAACGCATGTCTCACGATTTTGCGTCGCACCTTGTAGCGGATGTGATGGAGGGCTTTTAATGCCAGCCGCTTCACCTGACAAACTGCTGGAAAAGCTTTCGCGCGGCAAGCCGGTCGCGGCGATCGTGCTGGACGGCAGCGATTCGTACCTGCGGGAAATGTGCCGAAAGCGGATCATAGATGCGTATGTGCCGGAGGGCATGCGCGACTGGGCCGTGGCACGGATGTCGGCTCGGGAATCCGGCTGGGATGAGATCGTGCAACGGGCACAAACGCTTCCGATGATGGCGCCCGTACAGGTAATTTTTGTGCAAGACGCGGAATCGGTGGAGAGGCTCGGGGATAAAGCGCGCGACCAGATCATCGCTGCGCTCGGGGAATATCTGGATTCGCCTGCACCGTTTACTGTCCTGGTTCTGGAAGCATCTGCCCTCGATAAGCGCCAGCGTTTTTATAAGCTCCTGACCGAGAAATCCATTGTGGTAGAGCTGAATATTGGCGGCGAATCGGCCCCGGCATTCGCCACGCAAATGGCCAAGGATCTGGGGGTAGAAATCGAACGCGAAGCCGCGACGTTTCTTGCGGAGATTCTGAATGGCGAACCGGCGCGTATGCACATCGAATTAGAAAAGCTGGCGACCTATGTGGCAGACTCGCGGCGGATTCGCATGGAGGATGTAGAAGCGCTGGTAATTTCCGCACGTAGAGATACCGTTTGGCGATTAGCCGATTTAATCGCGGAGGGTAATCGCAAACTCGCCCTTGAGTTCTTGGACAATCTGCTTCGAGATGGTGAACAGCCGGCAGGCATGGTGGGAGCGATCGCTTGGCGGTATCGTCAATTAATCGAAAACCGAGGGCTGCTGCAGAAAAACTATGGGCGATCGGCTGGCTACGGCGGATCGTATCCCACAACGCAGCCGGCGCTCCGCGTACCGATGAAATATTTAGTCTCAGGGCTGACGGCACTGGCGGACGCAGACAGCCAGTTGAAATCTTCGAATCCCGATCCGCGCGCGTTCATGGAATTTCTGGTGGCGCGGCTCACGATGCGCTCGGCGGCCTGAAACGCGCGACCAAGTGCGGCAGGAAAAAGGAGCGTTCGCGCTTTCAAGGTTACAACTCGTTCACATTTCGACGCGCATTCGCCTTCCGGATGACCGCTTCCCCACAACCGCTCAGAATGGTCTTGCGAAACTTTTCCGTCATAGTAGAGTTTGATAGCTGCGCGAGCGAGTTCTTCCATGTTGGATCAAGGCGTCTGGGCCGAAGTCAAAGTTGGCAACGAACATCTGCGATTATTTTCCGAACACAACGCTCAGGGAGTGCAGGTATCGGTATACAACGTGAATACGAAACAGTGGATTGCGCCTTCAGAAGAAGTGGACGACATCGAAGAGGGGAAGGAAAAAGCGATCGCCTACGCGCAGTCTTATCTGAAGCACGCTGCGAACCTCGATTTGCCTCCGCTTACCTGGAAAGAATCCCGCTCAGCTTAAAAGGTTCCCAGTGCTTCAGGATTCTGGGTGATGTTTTGAGACGCTCGGGGTGAACTTCTTTACCACAAATTCCTGGAACACGTTGGCCGCGGCGCTTTCGCCGATGGCGATGAGTGCGTTCTCGACGGTATTTTCAGCTCCGCGCTCCGCAGATGGATAGTACAAGTTCGAGATGCCACCTGCGGCGAAACTCCCGGCAATACTGGAATAGTTTGGCTGCCAGCGCTTGTTGTCACCCTTACAGATAAAGGCATTGGCGAGCGCATAGAAGAGGCGCCCACGAGTACTGCCGGTTCCCTTGTAGAAATAGCGGGGATCCTGCTTGAGGAGCGACGGCAATATCGCGCTGCCGATGAATGTGCCCGTAACCGTATCGGCGTAGGAAGCGCCGAAGCGCTTGGCGTAGCCCTGCGCGCCTTGGCCGTATCCGCTGAGAGCATCCTGCGACTGTTCGATTCCCGCCGCTGCGGCAGTAATAAGAAAGGTGAATGGATTGATGGTGCTCTTCCAGGCCAGCTCGAATTTCTGCGTGGCGTTGAGGGGCTCCGCGTCGTGAATGTAGGTCACATAGAAGTTGGGAATCACGCGGAGAACGCGCTGCTTTTCTTCCGCCTTGATTTCGGCTTCGGCAATTTCGGCGCGCGGAGCCACGACCTGAACCTCAGTAACGTTTGACGCGAGCGGCAAGATGATTGACGGGGTCACATTCGCTTCACCCGGGTGCAATGCTCCGGAGACGGTTTGCGCGGAGAAGCCGGTAGCAGAAATGGTGATGGTGTAAGAGCCCGGAGCGACATTGGCGAACGAAAATCCGCCATCCTGGCCGGACTGAACTTCCTGTGTGGTCGACGGAGTGCTACGCGTCAATACCACGCGCGCGTTCGGGATGGCGGCGCCAGTGGTGTCGACCACGGTGCCGGTGATGCTTGCTGGGGTTTGATTCTGTGGGACGGGCGAACCAGGCGCACCAGATGAAATTGCCGGTGGCTGATTTGGTGGAGGGCTGGCCTGTTGCGCCCTGGCGGGAACGGCGGAGACGCAAAAGAAGAGAAACGCCGTAAACCACGCCACTATCCGAAATCCACGCATCGCTTACCCCCCAGCTATGCGGCGCAGTGGCGGACCGGGCAGCAACTGCTCGCGTAGAACCTATGTTCCTGCTGCGATTACCGAACCGTTGGACGGTAGGCGCTCGTTCAAGGTTGCATACGAAGTGTCTTCCGGTTACTCGGGCGATTCGTTCCAGAATTGTCCGCATGCCTGGGTTCAGACCACAGTCCGAAGAACACCGCAGAGCGGCTGGAGTTGCCAATTGTCTGAAGCATAGTTAAGCGGTTTAAGTGCCCTGCTTGCACTCTGTTTCTTCTCTCCCTAATATGGTTTGAAGCCTTTCGAATTCGAGGACCATATTGACCGGCAGCGAAATCCGCTCCACCTTTCTTAAATTCTTCGCCGAGCGGGGCCACCGCATCGTGCGCAGCTCTTCTCTTGTCCCGGCAAACGACCCGACCCTGCTTTTCACCAATGCCGGAATGAATCAGTTCAAGGATGTGTTCCTCGGGCTGGAGCAGCGCGACTACAACCGCGCGACTACCTGCCAGAAATGCGTGCGCGCCGGCGGCAAGCACAACGATCTGGAAAATGTTGGGTTCACCAACCGGCACCACACTTTTTTTGAGATGCTCGGCAATTTCTCGTTCGGCGATTACTTCAAAAAAGATGCGATCGAGTTCGCCTGGGCGCTGATCACGTCGCCAAAGTGGTTCGCAATTCCGGTCGACAGGCTTTATTTCACGGTTTTCGGGGGGGCGGAAATCGGCAAAGGACAGAAGCTGCCGGGTGACCAGGAAGCTTTCGACTTGTGGTTGAAGATTGGCGCACCCCGGGAGCGCGTACTGGAGATCCCCGGCCTGAAGGAGAATTTCTGGGCCATGGGCGACACTGGCCCGTGCGGTCCTTGCAGCGAGTTACATTACGACATGGGCTCTGCGGCTTCCGATGCCGGGCACGCCGATTGCAAGTTTCCCTGCGACTGCGGGCGCTACGTGGAAATCTGGAACCTCGTTTTCATGCAGTTCAACCGCGAGGCTTCGGGCACTTTCGGACGCTTACCGAAACCCTCGGTAGATACCGGCGCGGGTCTGGAGCGTATCGCCGCGGTACTGCAAGGCAAAATCAGCAATTTCGATACGGATCTGTTTCAGCCGCTGATGCGTGAGGCCGCGCTGCTTTCGGGCGCGAGCCTGAACGATCCCAAGATTCAACCATCACTGCGCATTATTGCGGACCACTCTCGAGCCGCGACCTTTCTCATTTCTGACGGCGTGATTCCCTCGAATGAAGGCCGCGGGTATGTGTTGCGCAAGATCATTCGCAGGGCGCTACGCCACGCGCACATGCTGAATGCACCCACACCATTTCTTTCGCTCATGTCGAATGCGGTGCGCACAGAGATGAAGGAAGCTTATCCCGAGCTGGAAGAAACGGCACTACGGGTCACGAGAGTACTGGACGAAGAAGAGCGTCGCTTCTCGCGCACCATCGAGGTGGGGCTCAAAAAACTAGACGAAGACGTTGCGCCACTCGTTCAAACCGGCCGCGTGGGATCCGCCGAAGAGCCCGTGTTAGCAGGCGAAAAAGCATTCAAGCTCTACGACACCTACGGCCTCCCGCTCGATTTTATCAATGACGTTTTGCACGACCAGGGCGTGCAACTGGACACCACGGGCTTCGATCGTGCGATGCAAGAGCAACGGACCCGTGCGAAAGCTTCGTGGAAAGGCGGGAGCAAGGAAGCCGCGAATCCTGTTTACGCGAAGCTGGGTGAAACATTCCACACCGAGCCGGATTTCTATTTCGGCACGAGCACCAGCGATTGCCGTATCGAGGCGATCATCACCAAAGCGGGACCAGTCGATGAGATCAGGCCGGGCGAGGAAGCGGAAATCGTGCTCGACCGCACTTCCATCTATTCCGAATCGGGTGGGCAGGTGGCCGATACCGGCGGCTTTTTCGACAAGCTGGGGGAATTGGAAGTGGCGGAAGTACGCGGAGCATACTATCCAGTGAGCCGACTGGTCGCGCATCGCGTTCTGGCCAAGGAAGACTTGCGCGTGGGCGATCGCGTGGCCACGGTGGCCGATCCGTACCGGAGGGCGCGGAACATGCGCCACCACACCGCGACGCATCTGATGCACGCGGCGCTGCGCAATATTTTGGGCACGCACGTGAAGCAGGCCGGATCGCTGGTCGCGCCGGACCGCCTGCGCTTCGATTTTTCGCACTTTGCCGCCGTCGATGCGAGCGAACTCGCGGAAATTGAGCAGCAGGTAAACGAAGAAATCCTGAGGAATCTCGAAATCAGCACGGACATTACCAACATCGACGACGCGCTCGCTTCGGGCGCGCTGGCCTTTTTCGGAGACAAGTATCCTGAAGCAAACGTGCGCGTAGTGACCGTGGCCGACAGCGCCGCGCCGCGTGGCTTCTACTCAAAGGAGCTTTGCGGCGGTACGCACGTGCACCGCACCGGCGAGATCGGCGTCTTCAAAATTGTTTCCGAGCAGTCGGCCGCAGCCGGGGTACGGCGCATCGAGGCGATTTCGGGGGACCGCGCCCTGGCGGAGTACCAGCGCGCGCTAAGCACGCTGAAAACCGCCGCTGGGCTGCTCAATACCGCGGAAGACGGCATTGCGGCCGCCATCGAGCGCCAGATTGAACAGGTTAAGAGCCTGGAGCGGCAGCTTGAGGGCCTCAAACGCAAGGCGGCCGGGTCCCAGGCGCAAAGCCTGACCGACCAGGTTCGCGACGTGAAGGGCGTCAAGGTACTAGCGGCCAAGGTTGAAAATGTGGACCGCGACGCGCTGCGGCAGATGGTAGATACCCTTCGCCAGAAGCTTGGCTCTGGAGTGGTGGTTCTGGCCTCGGCCGATGAGGGGAAAGTCTCTCTTATTACAGGAGTTACCAAGGATCTCGTGCCAAAGATCCATGCCGGCAAAATCGTCCAGGAACTGGCCAAACTCGTGGGAGGTTCCGGGGGCGGCCGTCCCGATTTGGCAGAGGCTGGCGGTAAAGACACATCCGGCATAGAAACCGCCCTGAGTAACGTTTACTCCCTCGTCGAACGATCGCTATAATCTGCGTTGCCAGAAACTTAGCCGGACTTTCTTGGTGTGCCCCGGCGCATTGTCGCAAACCATTTTTTGCGGAGTGAATCGTCCGCCTTCCCCTATGAGCCTGAGTTCCAAGATCAGCCGGATCGCCAGCGGTGCGTTTCTGGCCGTGCTTTTGCTGGGCACGACGGCAGGCGCTCAAATTGCATCGTATGTGGATGCCAGTGGAAAACTCATTTACACTAACGATGATTCGCAGGGCGATAGCCAGGGGAGTGGTATGACCAGCCCTCTGGCACAGATACGAGCGCTGGTCGGGTCGCGGAGGGGCACAGGCGGACAGGTTGGTGCAGGTCCGGAAGCGCAGACGGTGGATCCGGAACTTGACCAGATTGTCCAGAATGCGGCCGAACGGCATGACCTTGATCCGGCACTGGTGAAGGCGGTGATCAGCACGGAATCTGGCTGGAACACACGTGCCATCTCGCAAAAGGGAGCGATGGGATTGATGCAACTGATTCCTTCGACGGCGCAGCGCTTTGGCGTCGGCAATCCTTTCGATCCGGCACAAAATATTGAGGGCGGCACTTCGTATCTCAAGATATTGCTCGACCGGTATAACGGCGATTTGACTAAATCGCTCGCGGCCTACAACGCGGGCGAACATGCCGTCGACCTCAGCAGGGGTGTCCCAGCGTACCCGGAGACGCAACGCTACGTGCAGAAGGTAACCAAAGCTTATTTCCGGCCCGGCTCGGGCCGTACTTCGACGAAGTGGACGCCGCCGAAACCTCCGGTGCGGCGGGAAATCGGAGCGGACGGGCGGGTGGTTTTCACGAACGAATGAAACGATTCGGCTTCACCGCTCGACAATCCGCCAGCCGCAATTCCGCATCCGCTACAGCCTTGTTGATTGCTTTGGCGCTATTTAGCCTCTTTCTCACTTCTGCCTCGCGCGCGGATGATAAACAACAATCCGAAAAGCAATACGATCGTGCGGTCAAGATGCGCACGATGCTGGAAGGGTATTTGGAGAGGGACCGCTCACTGAACGACTACCAACAGACGGTGCTGGCCTTCCGCAAGGTCTACCTGATCACGCCGGAGGCGCCGGACGCCACTCAGGCGCTCATAGCTGAAGCTGAGTTGTACGAATCGATGGGACGGCTTTTCGATCCGAAGTTTTTCCACGAGGCCATTGCGCGCTACAACTTCCTGCTGAAGCAGTATCCCGGCACGAAGTATCGCGGCGATGCGCTCCTGGCGATCGGCAAGATTCAGAAGAACGATCTCAAGAGCACCGTCGATGCCGAAGCAACTTTCAAGGGATATCTGAAGAAGTATCCGCACGCGGAGAATGCCGCGCAGGCACAACAGGCCCTCAAGGATCTGGCCTCGCCCGGCACGCCCACGCCCGCAGTGACAGCGCAACAGTCGGTTCAGGCCGCACCAGCCGATTCCGTCAAGACTCCTTCCGCCCAGAATCCAGCCCCTGCAGTTCGGCAAATCGTCAGCGACAAAAAGCAGCCAGAGGATGCGGCGGACACGCAACCGGATCTTCGGGGCCAGGCGGTAGAACCGCGAGTGAGCGACGAGCGAATTTCCAACGTGACGAAAGTGCAGACCTGGAATTCGCCGGAATCGACGCGCATCGTGATTACCCTCAACGACACGATCGCCTATGAGTCGGCGCGAATAGTCTCTCCCGACCGCATTTATTTCAACCTCTACAAAGCGAAGGTGAGCACGCGACTGACGCGCAAAGCACTTGAGGTCGATGATGGCCTGCTGCAATCGGTGCGAATCGCTCAGAATAAGCCGGATGTGGTAAGGCTGGTGCTCAGCGTAAGTGGCGAAAAGGATTATTCGGCATTCTTGCTGGCGAATCCGTACCGGCTGGTGATCGATCTTCATGGACGCGGCACGGCGACGGTGGCCAAGTCCACAGCGCAGACGCCCCCCGCACAGGCGGCCGACATACCATCGGCAAGAACCGAAGTAAAGCCGACGATTGGTTCAAACCTGGCGACGGTCGCGCCGAACCATCCTGCAACTCCGACCGTGAATCTCGACAGGAATGCGCCCGCGACGGCGGAGTTGTCAGCGCCGCCCGATTCGCTGCCCACAAAGAGCGCCAAAGAAATTGGGCGAGCGACACCGCCAGCCAGATTGGCGGAGAAAACAGTGCTGCCATTATCGAGAGAGGCGGGCAAAACGACTGCGTTGTTGACGCCACCGACCGTGCCGAAGCCGACCCGCGACGGAGAACGATCGCTCACGCGCGCGCTGGGACTTAAAATCAGCCGGATCGTGATCGACGCAGGTCACGGCGGACATGACACCGGAACGATTGGCCCGCATGGGTTAATGGAGAAGGATCTGTGCCTGGATGTAGCGCTGCGGCTAGGCGCACTGATCGAGCAAAAGCTGCCGGGCGCGGACGTGATTTACACGCGCAAGGACGACACGTTCGTCCCACTGGAAGAGCGGACGAATATTGCCAACCAGGCCCAGGCTGACTTGTTCATTTCAATTCACGCCAATTCCAGTCACGACAGCTCGGCGCGCGGAGTCGAAACGTACTACTTGAACTTCGCCACCAGCGAAGATGCCATGGAAGTGGCGTCGCGGGAAAACGCCCTCTCGCAGGAATCACTGCACGATTTACAGGGGCTGATTCAAAAGATCGCGCGCAACGATAAAATTGAGGAATCGAAGGAGTTCGCCAGCGACGTTCAGGATTCGCTAACGCAGCGACTGCAGTTGGTAAGCCGCAGCGAAAGGAATCGTGGGGTGAAGAAAGCGCCTTTCGTGGTGCTGATTGGCGCGAATATGCCCTCCATCCTCACGGAGATCTCTTTCGTGAGCAACCCGAATGACGAAAAGCTGCTGCGCAAAGGCGACCAGCGCGAGCGGATCGCGGACGGGCTGTTTCGCGGCATCAGTTCCTATCTCGACAATCTGAACAGCCTCTCCAACAACAAGCAGAAGCTGATCTCCGCCAGTCCCTCCGAAACCACGGCAGTAGCGTCAAACGGGAACCCCAAGTAGAATTCCGGCATCTAATTGTCCTGGGAGTCCTATGCATCGTCCTGGTTGCCGTTCTATTTTCGTAATTGCCGCGCTCGTCCTAGTAAGTGGCTCTGCCCTATTTGCGCAGAACGCTTTGCCGAAATCATTTGCGGACTGGACCGCAAGCGCGAAATCCACCTTCACGCCGACCGATCCCACGCAGCTAGCCATTGCGAAGGAATATGATTTTGTTTCCGGGGAGCGTTCCACTTACACGCACAACGGCGAAACCCTCGATGTGACCGTGTATCACATGAAGGATCCCAGCGGCGCCTACGGCGAGTATTCATACCTGCGGCAAAACGATATGGCGCGCGCCGAACTGGCAGAGCACTCATCCATGTCGAGCGGGCGAGCATTGGCGCTGGTGGGCGATCTGGTGGTGGACATTCGGGGAGGCAATCTGACGAAAAACGGTCCGGCGCTGAAAGAGCTGGTGAAAGACGTTTCGAAGAGCGCGCACGCAGGCCCGCTGCCCTGGATCGGGGGCCGATTGCCCGTGGAAAATATGCTGCAGCGGTCGGACCATTACCTTCTCGGTCCGGTGGCGCTGAATCAATTCTTCCCATTAGGTGCAGATGATTGGCTGGGTTTTTCGCATGGCGCGGAAGCCGAAACCGCGCAGTATCAGCTCAACGGCAAGACGGTTACGTTGCTGTTGGCCGACTTCCCTACTCCGCAGATCGCCGACGACGAGCTTTCGCGGTTGGGCGGGAAATTTAATGTGAACGGGTCCAACGCGGGAGGCGGAGCGCCACTGTTCGCGAAACGCACAGTCACCATGCTGGAAGTAGTCTTTGGAGCCTCCTCGAAAGAGGAGGCAGCACCGCTGCTGAATGGGGTCGAGTCCGGCACGCAAGTAACCTGGAGCGAACCGACTTTTCAATTCAAAGAACCCAGCATTGAAATGATGATTGTAGGCAGCATCGTTGGAACCGGGATCATCTGCGGTTTTACCTTGGTAGCTGGCTTGGCGTTTGGCGGATTCCGGCTGGTGGTGAAGCGGGCGCTGCCGAACCGAGTTTTCGACCGAACCAGCCAGATACAGGTTCTGCAACTTGGTCTTTCCAGTAAGCCTATCAATGCAGAGGACTTCTACCAAAGGGACGGGACGCCCATTCCGGCCACGGATGTGGATAAGGACCTGCCGGACCGGGTGGCCCTTCGGATATTCCGCTGATAACATAGGGCTTACATTTGCCGCACATTTTGGCATTCGCGCTTGACTTCAATTCGCGTGCCGCACTAGACTGCGGCTGAGGAAAGGGTTCTTGGCCTACCGCGCATGGCCTAGGAACTTTCTCCCTTTGAAGGCCCGCTTCGGCGGGCCTTCTGCTTTTGTGCGGAAAATCTTAGCCTCATGCTTTTTCACCCTCCAATACCCTGAAAAATGAGCAAATTAGTGCACGCTTAAGTGCATGCGCTTCCGCAGATTTCGTCTGGTGCTACAGGAAACTGGCGGACTTTAGGCATCGGCTGCCCCGGTGGTACCGCCCGAGGGAAGGGGCATAGCTGATACCTCAAAATCGTGGTACAACTCACGGCTTGGCTTTTGCGTCTTTGGTAGAGCCAAATCAAATCATCTCGGAATGACCCCACCTGAGGGTTCCACGCGCACATGAAGAAACGAGATAACGAAGAGAGTGCAGCGCAGTCTGCCATTGTTCTTGCGGGAGTGGTGATCGTGGTGGCGGTGCTGGCAGTACTATTCGGGCTGCAAACGCTGGTGTGGATCAATGCAAAGCATTGGGCATCCCTGGACTCATGGCTAAACGATACGCCGCAGCCGTTGTCGTCTTCGGCAAATGCCTTGCCGCCCACACCCGCCCCGTTAGATAAGAAAGGCAAAGCAATCAAGCCTGTTCAACTTCGCGCATACGATTACGAATTTAGTCCACCTTGGCCAGGAAACTCGAAGCTCGTTCCGGGGGATACCTTCGTGCAATTCCGATTCGGTTCGGGGCAAGTAATCGCGTTTCTCGATCCCGGCGCGCAAATCGACGTGGTCCGGCAGATGAAAACGGGAGAAACGACCCAGTACAACCAGTTCAGTAACGTATTCGGCGACCAGTTGCCGAATACGAATTACGACCTGTACAACATCGTTTACTCCGCATCTCCCGCGAAAATCTCGCCCTTCATGCACAGCCAAGATGCTTTCCGGGACAATGTGCTGTTGCTCTGGAAGCTGTCCTTTGGCTTCGATATGCAGCCGGGCATTCATTCCATCGCGGGTGGAATGAATCGTGGCTTTGAATTTGGCGATCCCGCCAGTGGAAAACCCGTAGCATTGCGGTTATTCGATCAAGCGGATAAACAAGCCCGATTCATTTTCACAGTCGCAGCGGGTTCGGCCGGCGCGATAACGCAGGATGACATCGACAAGATCGTGCAATCTTTCAAGCTCATCCCTGTGATGGAACGCTAACTCGCGGCTATATTTCCATGGCGGTCTTCTGACCGACCCTGGCGTGGCCGAATCTCCCGTATGGGCCAACTCCGGCGGTCATTTTCATGCCTACAGCTTTTCCTCCAGAGGATCAAAGGACTACTGCCTATAGCTGCGGCTACGAAAGGCGCGTAGTTTGACGATGGTTACTTGTTTACTGTTCAAAAGGAGCGACGCCATGAAACAAGGAACGAAGGACGAAGTGAAGGGCAAAATTCATGAAGTGAAGGGAAAGGTAAAGGAAAAGGCCGGTCAAGCGACGAACGATCCCAACCTCGTAGGCGAGGGCCAAGACGAGCACGTGGCCGGTAAAGTCCAGAAGAAAGTCGGACAGGTCGAGAAGGTGCTGGGGCAGTAGTGCTCCAGCAGGCGCGTCGACCTCTTAATCCCAGTCCGGAGGCAATATGCCGAGAGAAAAGCATGCGGAAGATGCACTTGTTGCTATTGCGGAAACCATTGGGTCAACGCTGGGGTCGTTAGCTGCAACGGCCAAGAAAGCCAAGAAGGCTTTGACTCCAGCTTCCGCAACGCGCCGAGGAGCCAAGAGAGTTCCTAGGAGTGTGTCTGAGAATTGCCTTCTGTTGCGCTGAATTTGCTTGAACATGAGCCGGAGAGTGTGCCAGTTTTTCGAACAT
>DASZMG010000128.1:0-8249 GCA_035551975.1 Candidatus Acidiferrales bacterium
GAAGGGAATTCTACAGACAGAAGTGATGGAGCGGCTGGATCATCGTCACCTGAATTACGAGGTGCCGGAGTTGTCCGGGCAGATTCCGACCTGCGAGAACATGGTGGCGATGATCTGGAGATTGCTCGAGCCGAAGATCACCAAAGGAAAGCTGGAACGGGTGCGGGTTTACGAGTCACAGGATTTGTACGCGGATTGCACGGCAGAAGTTGAAGCCGGCCGTGCACCGGAACAAGTGGCTGTTGGTGCCAAAGAAACTATTTCGAAAGAGACTGGGAGACGGGCATGGCGAGACCGCTAAAAATTTCGGTCACGCGCAGATATAAGTTCGCGGCGTCGCACCGGCTGTGGAGCGCGAAATTCAGCGAGGAAGAAAATCAGCGGCTGTACGGGAAATGTACGAATCCGTACGGGCACGGACATAATTACGCTGTGGAAGTGACCATTAGCGGTCCGGTGGACGCGGCAACCGGGATGATTGCCAATCTGTCCGAGTTGGATCCATTTGTGATGACACAAGTGGTCGAGGCATTCGACTGCAAGAATTTGAACGAGGAAGTGGTGGAGTTTTGCGAGCGGGTGCCCACGACGGAAGTGCTGACGCAGGAAATCTTTCGGCGGCTGAGCGCGTTTCCTAAGGCGAGACTCGAACGGGTCCGCGTGGAGGAAACGAGCAACAACAGCTTTGAGATGGGTGAGGAACCTTCAACCCTTTAAGCGAACAGGAATTCTTCGCGCGACATCGGCCCTCGGTCTGACGGCGCGTTGTCATGTAGCATTCGGCGGCGGATAAGGAGTGGTAATGAGTGAGACAAGCGAGATTTTGGTCTCAGAGGCAACAGGCGAGAGCATCGCGGATCTGGTGCGGAAGATGCTCTTGCAATTGGGCGAGGATCCGAACCGCGAAGGTCTGCTAAAAACGCCGGAACGATTCGAAACGGCGTTACGTTTTCTAACTAGCGGATATCAGTTGGAAGAAGAAAAAATCCTGAATGGCGCGATGTTCAGCGTGTGCTATGACGAGATGGTTTTGGTTAGGGACATCGAGATTTACAGCCTGTGCGAGCATCACCTGCTGCCCTTTTTCGGCAAATGCCATGTGGCCTATCTGCCCAAGAACAAGGTAGTGGGCCTGAGCAAGATCGCGCGGCTGGTGAACATGTTCGCGCGCCGGCTGCAAATTCAGGAGCGGCTGACCAGCCAAATTGCCGATGCGATCAACGAGCACCTCAATCCGCAAGGGGTAGGCGTGATCATCGAGGCGCGGCACCTGTGCATGGTAATGCGCGGCGTGGAAAAGCAGAATTCGATGGCAGTGACGAGCGCCATGCTAGGGCAGTTTCGCGACAGTAAACAGACGCGCGATGAATTTTTGTCGCTGGTGCGATCCCGCAAGTGAACGGCGGGACACTCGCGCGGCGCGTGTTTCTGGGCGCGGGAATCTACGGCATGTTGGTGATCACCCCGCTCTATTCCTGGAAGATTTCATCGGAAAGAAAAATCCTCCGGCGATTACGCATCCGGAATTTTATTATGGTTTTGTAGGATTGGCACTGGCATGGCAGATCGCGTTTTTCATGATTGCGCGCGATCCGATTAGGATGCGTCCTATGATGCTGCCGAGCATGGCCGAAAAGCTTTTGTATCCGGTAGCAACTACAGTGCCGCATTTCCAAGGCCGTCTGTATGCTGCGGCTTGGTATGTGAGCCTGGTCGATTTGGTTTTCCTCTTGCTGTTTTACCTCAGCTGGCGGCGCACGGCGAGAAGCTGAGCGAACGCGGCCATAAAGTGCGACCTCAGTCTCTTTTCGCAAAACTTTCCATCGAAAATAGGAAATTGACATTTTGTGTAGACGGAGAGATAGTCTGCACGTTCCTCTTGGGAACACTTGGGATTCACAACTACTAATTGCAGTCGGCTCGCAATGTGAGCCGCCCAACGCGCTAACGGGCGCCCGTCTCGTTTCCGCAGGAGGGCCTAAATGAGCAGGATGAAGTGTGCCGTGTGCCTTCTGGCGATTGCCGGAAGCGCCCTCTGTTATTTTTCGTTTCGACCTTCGTACGTCAAACCTTTACATCCGAATAAAGAAGCATTGCTCGCCGCAGTCCGGCGGGCGAGATCGTTTTCCATGCCAACGATATTTGAGGCAAACCCAGGCCATTCCGAAGAGGGCGTTCAGTTCATTAGCCGGGGCAGAGGTATCGCTGTTCTACTCGATGGCGAAGGCATGGGCTTTTCTGTTGAGGAGGCGGCGCGTGAGGGACTGGATACAAGCGATGTCGTGCGTTTGCGTGTGGTGAGCGCGAGCGCTGGGTCCACACGCTGGAAGAAGGTGTCGCCCAACGGCTCGAACCACGCAGGTGGGCGAAAGAGAGGGTCGCATGCTTCCGGCTGGCACTCTCGTTCCCACTCTCGACATTGGAAGAACTTGCGGAATGGGAACTCGCGAACCGGTTCGCACACTAAGAAAACGGTCGAACCCGTTTCGTGGCAGGGCATCGCAAAGCTGCACGCCCAGGCAAACTATTTTATTGGCAATGACCGCAGCAAATGGCGGACGAATGTGCCGCTGTATGCGGCGGTGCAGGCGAAAAATATCCAGGCCGGCGTGGAACTGATCTTGTATGGCCATGACGGCGGTTTTGAATACGATTTGCGCGTTCAACCGCACTCCGATGCTTCCGACCTGCGGCTGGAATTTTCGGGCATCGGGAAAATACAACTGATCGCTGCCGGCGATCTGAGGATTGAGTCCACGAATGGCCGCGAATTGCTGATGAAGAAGCCCCTCATTTACGAAGAATGGCCCGGTGCGGGACTTGCCCCGAAATTAGTTGCGGGCGGGTACCAGATGGAAAATGACGGGACGATCGGCTTCGCGATCGGGCCACATGATGTACGCGCAACGCTGGTCATCGATCCATCGCTCTCCGTGACTTACTCCACGTTTTTGGGAGGAGCGGGAACCGAAACAGCAACCAGCATCGGGCTCGATTCGGCAGGGAACGTATATGTCGGCGGCACTACCACCGCTCCAACAGGCTTTGTCGAAGGATCCACGGCCGCCTTTGGACCTGGAATTGGCTCCAACTCGTCCGGCGGCACTAACACGGAATACTTCGTGGCGAAGACCAATCCGAACCTCAGCGGCTTGAGTTCGCTCGCGTATCTCACGTTTCTTGGCGGTAGCGCCAGCCAATCGGGGGGGCTGATCGCGGTGGATGCCACGGGCAACGTAGCTCTCACCGGTACCACGACCTCCTCTGATTTTCCAGTGACGGACGGGAGTTCGCTCACCAGCGGGACCAACGATGTGACCGTTAGCGAAATCGACCCGACAGGAAGCACGCTTTTATTTTCGACGCTTTTTGGCGGTAGCGGAGCGGAATCGCAATGGGCTGCGGGAGGCATTGCCTTCGATGCGCTCGACAACATTTATATCGCGAGCGATACAAGTTCGACTGATCTTTCTGTCACGGCGAACGTGTTCCAATCAACATTCGTGGGGCGCAGCAGCGATGTTTTCCTGGCAATATTCCAGCCGAGTGGCACGCCGAGCCTCACCTACTGTTCGTACCTTGGGACAAATTCCAATGGCCAGGTGGGAGTCGGTGGAGTTGCGGTCGACTCAACGAGTGACATTTACGTCGCCGGTTTCACCTCTTTTTGGCAGAGCGGGTTTCCCGTCAAGAATGCGTTCCAGACCGCCTACGGCGGGGATCCCAGCGATGCGTTTCTGATGAAGATTCGGCCGGCGAGCCAAGGAGCGGCCGACGTTGTTTACGCAACGCTGCTCGGTGGCAGCGGACTCGACGAAGCGCTGGCGGTAGCAGTAGACGATTCAGTTCCAGCAAACGCGTACGTTACTGGTACCACCCAATCTTCCAATTTCCCAACGAATGGCGCTGTCGCCGGATACCAACCCGCGCTTCATTCCGGCGCAACAGCAAACGCCTTTCTTTCCGTGATCGCGCAAAATCCGAGTACGGGTGCGGCCACGCTGGCGTATTCGACGTACCTCGGCGGATCGGCCAACGATTCTGGAATGGGGCTGGCTGCAACCAGCTTTAATTCGGTGTATCTGGCGGGCACGGCAAATTCCTGGGACTTTCCCTGGCACGATAATTTGCAGCCATTCAATGGTGCGTCGGATGCGTTTGTCGCCAAGTTCAATCCATCGGTGGCTGGCGCAGGATCGCTGATATACGCGACTCCGCTCGGAGGCACTGCTCCGGCTGGACTAACTGTGAACGCCGGAGGCACGGGCGTTGGCGCGGACTTATTTGGAGACTTGTACATCGCGGGGCAAACCACCGCCGCGGATTTTCCCACGGCGGTGACCACCGGAGACGTTGCGAACGGTTTTCAGCCGATCTGCGCGAGTTGCCAGAATTTTCCGGCGGCATCGGATGCGTTTCTGATTGCGTTGCATGAAAATTTCACACCACTGCCAAGCGTCTATTTCAACAGCCGCAATGTGATTTTTCCAGGCGCGCCAATAGGGACGCAGAATGCGCCGCAGCCCGTAGCGGTGCACAACGGAGGTGAAGCTCCGTTGACGATAGCGAGTTTGCAGATCACTGGCCCCAACGCTTCTGATTTTTCCCTGATCGGGCCAGGAGCCTGCAGCGGCGCGACGATTTCCGTGGGTGGGGAATGTTCATTCGAAGTGGGATTTGTGCCGTCCACTACCGGCGCTGAGACGGCGGTGGTCAGCTTAACTGACAATGCGCCAGGAAATCCGCAGGTGCTCGAACTGATCGGCGCCGGACAAGGGCCGCTCGCCTCGCTTTCGACCACCACGCTCACCTTTGGGCCTCAGCCGGAAAACTCGAACAGCCAAAGCGAAGCAATTACGGTGACCAATGTCGGGAATCAGGCGCTCACCATGCAGAGTCCGGTGGAATCGGGACCGGATGTGGCGCAGTTTTTTCTGAGTGGCAAGGACATCACTTGCGGCCCGAGCCTGGTCGCCAATACAAGCTGCGCGATTGGAGTGGTATTCACGCCGAAGGCTATTGGAACGTTTCATGCTCAAGTGACACTTACGGATAACTCGGGGGGCATTGCAAACGCTACGCAGGTGATTGCACTGGTGGGCACGGCGATTGGGCCGGCACCCATCGCGAATGTAGCGCCATCAATGTTGGCGTTTGGTGGAATTCAGGCTGGCACAGCCTCCGGCACGCAACAAGTTACGTTGCTTAATACCGGAACCACGGCACTGAACATCACCAGTATCGCGATGAGTGGACCCAACGCTCAGGACTTCTCCGCAACTGGCTCGGGAACCGGCGTGTGCCCGCTGGGAAGCAGCAGTGTCGCAGCCAGCGCGAGTTGCAGCATCACCATACGATTTACACCGCCGGCATCCGATTCTCTCGGCGGCAAAACCGCGACGCTTTCGATTGTGGATAACGCCGCCGGGAGTCCGCACACCGTGGCGCTTTCGGGAACGGCGACCGGAGCAGCCAACATTCAAATTTCACCCGCCAGCGTGCATTTTGCCGCGCAGAGTTCCGGCACCGCCAGCGCGCCGCAGACAATCACGATTTCAAATGCCGGATCGTCATCACTTTCCATCAACGGCTTTGGCATGGGCGGCACGAACACCGCGGATTTCAGCCAGACCAATAATTGCCCGCCAAGCTTGCGCGGCGGATCGACGTGCGCGGTGAATGTTGTGTTCACGCCGACGTTTCAGAGCAGCTCCAGCCGTTCGGCGAGCCTGACCGTCGCGGACAATGCCACCGGGAGCCCGCAATCCGTGCCCCTGTCGGGTTCGGCGACGCAAGCGGGGATTCAAATCGTTCCCACGAGCATCAATTTCGCTGGCCAGCAAGCGGATAGTACGAGCCAGCCGCAAATGATTACAGTTACGAATACGGGAACCGGCAATCTGAGCTTTAGCTCTGTCGCAATCGTCCCCAGTAGTGATTTCACCGTCGGCGCAAATACGTGTAGCGCAGCACAAACTCCGCCAGGAGGGAGTTGCACGATTCAGCTGAGTTTCAGCCCCGCATGTACCAACGGCACTGCGGCGCGAAGCGCCAGCGTCTCGCTTGCCGACAACGTCCTCGGCAGCCCGCAAAACGTCGCGCTGAGTGGCAGGGCCACTGGAGACTTCTGTTTCATGGCCGCGACCGCAGCGACGGTCACGGCTGGGCAAACCGCTGGGTACACCGTTACGGTGAACTCCCCGACGGCTTACAAAGGCACCGTTTCGCTATCGTGTGCGAATTTTCCGTCGGCCAGCACGTGCACCGTTCCGGCAAGCGTCAGCGTACCTTCGCAGTTCGCCGTCACGGTGATTACTGCGGCGAGTTCCACGGCGTCGCTGCCCGCTGCTGATTCCGATCGGACGAGTGGACCCAATGTGAGCTTTCTGGTCAGCTCCGTATTGCTTTTGGCGTGGTCCCGGTTCTTTTGGCGGCTTTGGGGAAATACCATGAATGCGCAGGACCATTCCAGAAGAGCGCCGGGATTTTGTCTGCTGCTTGCGTCGATGGTCCTATGGCTTTCTGCTTGTGGAACGGCGGGAAGCGATCCACCAGCGGCGGCAATCCCAGGAACGCCGACAGGGAACTACATGCTCACCGTTACCGGCACGTCGGCGAACACCACCGGCACGGTGAATCTTGCCCTTACGGTTCATTGAAGGTCAAGCGGATGAAAGTGCGAAAGCGAAGCCATCAGAAAACCTTCACCGCCAAATCGCGAGGGTGGGATCCCACGGGAATCAGTGTGATGAGGCCGCCGGTTTTGGCGCGGAGCACTGCCAGATCGTTGGAAGCGGCATCGACCACAAGCAGCATGTCGCCGCCCGGTGTGAGCATGCAGGTGGTGGGATCCTGGCCCACTGAGATTGGCGGGGCGCTCTGCCGCAGGTTGATGGCGACAGGTACCACGTGGCCTGCGCCTGAATCGGAGATGTAAAGGAGCTGGCCATCGGGCGTGATAGTGCCGGCCGTGGGAGACATTCCCAGCAGCACGAAATCGCCTGCCTCATTTGTGGAGGTGTTCACCACAACCAGCCCGTGCGAGTCCCTCGATGGAATGTACAGTTCGCCGCCGTCAGGCTTGAGGATCAGGTCATTCGGTTTGCCACCAATAGCCAGATTCGCCAGCAGTTTTTTCGCCGTGAGGTCGATGACGGAAACCTGATTTGCGGAACCGGAACTGACGAACGCTTTGGAGCTATCCGGCAAAACGGCGATGTGTTCCGGGTGCGGGACCACGTTCACGGTAGCTAGAAGTTCCAGCGTTGCCGGATCAAAAAGCGAAACCGTGGCATCGTCATGGTTGGAGACAATCAGCATCTTGCCGTCTGGCGTGACTCGTGCGATCCAGGGCTTTCGTCCCGCATGGGAACGGTTAAGCACCTGGCGCGTGGCTGTATCGATCTCAACAACCGCATTCGACCCCGAAGCCGCTACGTACGCCCTTGCTCCGTCAGGTGAAAAGTCGAGGGCATAGGGCGAGTTTCCAACGGGGATGTGCGCGGCAACAGTATTGGTGCGTGCGTTGAGCACCCACGCATATCCGCCTTCGCTGCTGAGTCCCCAAATTTCCGGGCGAGAAGGATGCGCTCTCATCCCGGTGGGTCCCGCACCTACGGCAATGGTGGCAATGGTGGCGAGCCGCACCAGATCGATGGCCGTTACGGTCCCGTCTGCCGTGTTGCCGACGTAAGCGAACAAGTGCAATCCGGGGCGCAGAAACGAAGGGCGCAGCTCGTAGGCCACTTCACGGATGGCTAACCCACCGAGAAGCAATAGGAGAAAAATCAGGCGCCAGTTGAGACGGATCTTCATGCCGGATGGCGAAGGGAGGGAAGGCGCCAATTCGTTCGCCTTATCGGATCATGCGCAGGTTTTTGAGTGTTCAATTCCAAATTGCATTCCTGGGTCACGGCTGACCAGCGAGGTTTGGAGGCGCGGGGCGGGATCGAACCGCCGATAAAGGTTTTGCAGACCTTTGCCTTACCACTTGGCGACCGCGCCGGATGCAGACGGTAACTCGAATCATAGCATTTCGATGCAAGTCTCTTTCACGAAATTTCGCGCGAATGGGCGACAACTGTTAGGGAAGCCTAGGCACATCGTATCCCCTGCGTCGTTGAGGTAATAATCCAGGAAGACAGGCGGGAGCAAGCAGAGTTCGAGAGGCGAGCGCGGAGCGATGCGTTCGATGATCTGCCAGGGACTCTGATGGTCTTTGTGGGAGTTGAGACGAGCGAGATTGAAAT